>NZ_JBFUKD010000001.1:0-51315 GCF_056401005.1 Microvirga sp. P4_G7
TTTCAATGATGCGAATGCCGCCCCGACACTCCGGGGCGGCGTGCGGCTTGTCAGCCTTTCAGAACCTCAACCAAGGTTTTTCCGAGGCGCGCCGGAGATGGCGACACGCGGATGCCCGCGGCCTCCATGGCGGCGATCTTGTCTTCCGCGCCACCCTTGCCGCCCGAGATGATCGCACCGGCATGGCCCATCCGACGGCCGGGAGGAGCCGTGCGGCCCGCGATGAAGCCGACCATCGGCTTCTTGCGGCCCTTGCGTGCCTCACGGGCGATGAATTCCGCAGCCTCTTCTTCCGCCGATCCGCCGATCTCGCCGATCATTACGATCGAAGTGGTCTTCGGGTCGGAGAGGAACATGTCGAGGATGTCGATGAACTCCGTGCCCTTGACCGGATCGCCGCCGATGCCGACTGCGCTCGTCTGGCCGAGGCCCTCGTTGGTGGTCTGGAACACGGCCTCATAGGTGAGCGTACCGGACCGCGACACGATGCCGACCGAACCGGGCTTGAAGATGTTGGCCGGCATGATGCCGATCTTCGATTCACCTGCCGTCACAATGCCGGGGCAGTTCGGGCCGATGAGACGCGACTTGGAGCCTTCCAGCGCGCGCTTCACGCGCACCATGTCGAGCACCGGGATGCCCTCCGTGATGCAGACGATGAGGGGGATTTCGGCCTGAATCGCTTCGCAGATGGCGTCTGCCGCACCCGGAGGCGGAACATAGACCACCGATGCGTCGGCGCCGGTCTTGTCGCGCGCTTCCGCCACCGTATCGAAGACCGGAAGATTCAGATGCGTCGAGCCGCCTTTGCCGGGCGACGTGCCACCGACCATCTTGGTGCCGTAGGCGATCGCCTGCTCGGAGTGGAAGGTGCCGTTCTTGCCGGTGAAGCCCTGGCAGATGACCTTGGTGTTCTTGTCGATGAGAATGGACATCTGAGCCTCTTACTTTCCGCCGCGAACGGCAGCCACGATCTTCTGCGCCGCGTCGTCGAGATCGTCCGCCGGGATCACGTTCAAGCCGGATTCGCGGATGATCTTCTTGCCTTCTTCAACGTTGGTACCTTCCAGGCGCACGACCAGCGGAACCTGCAGGCCGACGGTCTTCACCGCCGCAATCACGCCGCGCGCGATCACGTCGCACTTCATGATGCCGCCGAAGATATTGACGAGGATGCCCTTCACGTTCGGATCGGCGGTGATGATCTTGAACGCCGCCGTCACCTTCTCTTCCGAAGCGCCGCCGCCGACGTCCAGGAAGTTCGCCGGCTCTTCGCCGTAGAGCTTGATGATGTCGAGCGTCGCCATGGCGAGGCCGGCGCCGTTGACCATGCAGCCGATGGTGCCATCGAGCGCGATGTAGGCGAGGTCGTATTTCGACGCCTCGATTTCCTTCTCGTCTTCTTCCGTGATGTCGCGGAGTTCGACGATGTCCGGATGGCGATAGAGCGCGTTGCCGTCGAACGAGATCTTGGCGTCGAGGCACTTGAGATGCCCGTCGTTCGTGACGATCAGCGGGTTGATCTCGAGCATCTCCATGTCCTTCGCGATGAAGGCCGTGTAGAGCTTCGTCACCACGTCGCCGGCTTCCTTCGCGAGCGAGCCTTCAAGGCCGAGTGCCTTGGCAACCGTGCGGCCATGATGCGGCATGACGCCGGTCGCGGGATCGATCGAGAAGGTCAGAATCTTTTCGGGCGTGTCGTGCGCGACCTGCTCGATGTCCATGCCGCCTTCGGTGGAGACCACGAACGCGACGCGGCCGGTGGCGCGATCGACGAGCATGGAGAGATAGAGCTCGCGCTCGATATCCGAACCGTCTTCGATRTAGAGGCGATTGACCTGCTTGCCGGCCTCGCCGGTCTGGATCGTGACGAGCGTGTTGCCCAGCATCTGCTGCGCAAATTGCTTCACTTCGTCGATGGACTTGGCGAGACGAACGCCGCCCTTCTCACCAGCAGCGGCTTCCTTGAACTTGCCCTTGCCGCGACCGCCCGCGTGGATCTGCGATTTGACGACCCAGAGCGGTCCGCCGAGTTCCTTGGCCGCGGCTTCCGCCTCGTTGGCCGAGAAGATGGCCTTGCCCTTGGAAACCGGCAGGCCGAATTCCTTCAGGACGGCCTTGCCTTGGTATTCATGGATATTCATTTATCTGCGCCCTCAATGGCGAATGGTGAATGGCAAATGGCGAATGGTGGTCGGCTGGTAGCGCCGGGATATGGCTCCCATTCGCCTCTCACCATTCACTTCCTATTTCAAAGCCGGATTGATCTGCTTGCAGGCGTCGACGAGGCCCTGCACCGAGGCGAGCGACTTGTCGAACATCGCCTTCTCCTCGCCGGTGAACGAGACTTCGACGATTCGCTCGACGCCCTTCGCACCGATGACGATCGGCACGCCGACGAACATGTCCTTGACGCCGTACTGACCGTTCAGATGAGCGGCGCAAGGCAGAACGCGCTTCTTGTCCTTGAGGTAGCTCTCAGCCATCGAGATGGCGGACGCCGCCGGGGCGTAGAAGGCCGAACCGGTCTTGAGCAGGTTGACGATCTCGCCGCCGCCCTTGCGGGTGCGCTCGACCATGGCGTCGAGCTTTTCCTGCGTGGTCCAGCCCATCTTGACGAGATCTGGGAGCGGGATGCCGGCGACGGTCGAGTAGCGGACCAGCGGCACCATGTCGTCACCGTGGCCGCCGAGAACGAAGGCCGTCACGTCCTTCACCGACACATTGAATTCTTCAGCGAGGAAATGGCGGAAGCGGGCCGAGTCGAGCACGCCGGCCATGCCGACGATCTTCTCGGGCTTCAGGCCCGAAAACTTTTGCAGCGCCCACACCATCGCATCGAGCGGGTTGGTGATGCAGATCACGAAGGCGTTCGGAGCGTATTTTTTGATGCCGTTTCCGACCGCTTCCATCACCTTCAGGTTGATGCCGAGAAGGTCGTCTCGGCTCATGCCCGGCTTACGAGGGACGCCGGCGGTCACGATGATCACATCGGAACCCGCGATATCGGCATAATCGTTCGCGCCCTTGTACTTGGCGTCGAACCCGTCGACTGGGGCGGATTCGGCAATGTCGAGACCCTTGCCCTGGGGAACGCCTTCGGCGATGTCGAACAAAACGATGTCGCCGAGTTCCTTCAAGCCGACGAGATGGGCGAGCGTGCCGCCGATCTGGCCAGCGCCGATAAGCGCGATCTTATGACGAGCCATGAAGATGTCCTTGATTGTGGGCAAGGCCGAAAAGCCTTGAGGAATGGCCGGCTCTTTGACTCAGAAATGGGTCTCCATCAAGCCAGCAAAAGGTTAACGCGTAAGCGTTTGCTGGCGAGCACCCTATCAGAGGAAGCGTGACCTTTCATGATTGATGATGTTTTTCAGTGAGTTAACAGCGCCAGACGTGCCTTGTTACATTTTTCAAATTCTGTAACTAAACTATACGCTACCATTGGCGAGAGCCCGCAAGACGACCCGGATCATCGCCGCGAGTCGGCGGTCGAGGATGTCGGCGGGAACGTCGAAGTCAAGCCTCACCGCCAAGGGATTGATGAAGCGGTAGATGGCGTCGCTGAGAAAGGCCAGGGCCCGCTCCCGGTCTCGCGGATCGAACTTCGCCGTTGCCATCCCCTCGTCCACCACCTGCTCCATCCATTTTCGGATCCGGTTCCGGTGCTTGCGAACCACAGCGCGCGACGTCTCGGTCGCGGTGACCAGCACATCGAAGAGGTGCCGGTCCCGGTGCAGGAGCTCGCGATGCTCCTGGGCGATGGCAAGGATCAGTCGCTCCAGTTTGTCGTCGGCCGGATCGGGCGAATCCGCAATTTCGGCCACGTTGGCTTCGAGGGTTCTCAGCCAGCGCGCCACGACCGCGTCGATCAGCGCCGCTTTGGACGAGAAGTAGCGATAGACGTTGGCGTGGGTCATGCCGGCCGCTTGCGCCACTCCCACAACGGTCACGCCACCGGCGCCGAGAACTCGCAACTGCTCCGCGGCGATCGACAAGAGACGTGCATCGACGGATTCGGACGAAACGGGCGACGGGGCCATCATCATTGTCATTTGGCTTTCGGTGCCCGGCCCTGAATTTCCTGCAAGAGCTCAATCTGAACCTCCTGCATCTCGGCGAGCCGTTCCCATTGCCGGGTCAGGATATGATCGATCTTCTCGTGCAGATGTCGGATCTCGAGCTCAGCTTTCAGGTTGATCCGGTAATCGTTGAGGGAGCGCTCCCGGTCTTTCGCCTCCTGGCGCCGTTGGCTCATCATGATGATCGGGGCCTGCACCGCGGCGATGCAGGACAGAAGAAGATTGAGCAGGATGAAGGGAAAGGGATCGAAGCCGGCGCCGCTTTGAGCGGCGTTCCACAGGATCCAAAGCGCGAGGACGACGCCAAACATGATGAGAAATGTCCAGCTACCGCCGAAATACGCCAAATTGTCGGACAAGCGCTCGCCCAATGTCCGGCGGACGTCGAGTCCGCTTTCAATATTGTCGGCGAGAATTTCATGGCGGGAGAGACTCTCGAGCACGTCCGTTTCGAGACCGCTCAACTCGCCGCGCTCTTCCTTCAGGAGGTCGGCGATATGGGCGGTTCGAAGCCGGTCCATTTCTCCGCGGGAGATCATCGCGTCGGGCGGGTACTCACCGATCTGCGCACGCAATTTGTCCGCCAGGATGGGCTTGAGAAGCGACACTGGAAAAAGATCGTGCAGGGGAAACTCACGCCCGGTCGCGATGCAAATTCCGGTCTTTCGGCGATTGTTTCGCCCACCGCGGTCGGGCAGCGATTGTGATGCGGGCGGCTGGGTCATGACCATCTCCGTCTCGTCGACGTCACTCTAGCTCAAGCCCCGCCAGAAGATCACGTCTCGACGAGGCCCGTGGTTTTGCCGGAATCGGCCGAATCCGGGCGCCCGTGAGGGAGAGACAGGTATTCTTCCGAACGCATCTCGATGAGCCGGGAGACGGTACGATCGAACTCGAAGGCCTCGCGCCCGGTATCGGCTTGGTAGAGCTCCGTGACTTCCGCCTCTGCCGAGGCCAGGAGCTTCACATGGGCATCATAGAGGGCATCGACCAGAATGATGAAACGCTTGGCCTCGTTGCGTCGCTCGTATGTCAGCCGCGGGATGTTCTCCAGGATCACTGTGTGGAAGCGCTCGGCTATGGTGAGATAGTCCGATGCGCCGAGCGGTTTCGAGCAGAGATCGGCGAATGTGAAGCGCGCGACTCCGTGCGCCGCGTCCGGCACGTCGACCGGGTGACCCTTCACCATCAGTGTCTGCGCCCCGCCCTTGATACGCCCCGTCAAACGGCGGAAGGCGTCACCCAGGGCCCGATGGGCCGCCTCGCCTGCAGGCGTGTGGAAGACCGGCGCGCCCGCCAGCTTCTCGAGCCGGAAGTCTGTGCGGGAATCGAGGCGCACCACCTCCATGCGCTCCGTCAGCAACGCGATGAAGGGAAGAAACAGCGTCCGATTGAGCCCTCCTTCATAGAGCCGGTCGGGCTCGACGTTCGAAGTTGCGACGACAACGACGCCCTGCGCGAAAAGCGCGGTAAAAAGGCGCCCGAGAATCATGGCGTCGGCAATATCGGTCACCGTGAACTCATCGAAACAGAGGACCCAGGCCTCCTGCGCAAGCGCTTCCGCGACCGGCTTGATCGGGTCGTCGCCTCGGACCTTGCCTTCCTTCAGCTGTGATCGCCAGGCGTGGATGCGCTCGTGCACATCGGCCATGAAGGCGTGGAAATGAACGCGCCGCTTGCGAACCACCGGCAACGTGTCGAAGAACAGATCCATCAGCATGGTCTTGCCGCGGCCGACGGAACCCCAGACATAAAGACCCTTGGGCGGAGGTGGCGGCTCGCGACGACCGAACAGGCGCCCGAGTGCGCTCGGTCGGCGAACGATGCGATGCTCGCTCAGGGCGCGTGCCAGGGCATCGAGCTTATCGATCAGCGCCAGTTGCGCCGGGTCGCGTTCGACAGACCCCGACGCGACGAGGGTGTCGTAGCGAGCGAGGACTGTTTCGGTTTGGGAGAGCGAGGCGTCAGTCACGGTTGTGACCGATATCCCCGGATTCGCATCCGTGCAAATGCCTTATCGCGAAAGGGACAAGGGCGCGCCCGATTTGCTCAACACACCGCTCAGGGCGCTCGACGATCCGCGCAGGCGCGCAGCGACCGCGCCGCCGGTCTGATAGAGATAGATCTCGCCTGACCGATAATCCCAGGCATTGACCTTCGACAGATCCTGATTGGAACAGCCCGACGTCGATGCCCGATAGAGATCCAGCGAGGGCGAACTGGACAATTGAATCTTGCAGTTGCCGGACGTGTCGCGGGCCGTCCATGAGCCGACCATCGCCGTGCGGCTCGGGGCTGCCGTCGGCGCCGCGGGCGCTGCGACTTGCGGCGGCAGGGCGGCAATGTCCGTTCCGGGCGCGGGCGCGGTGGCGCCGAGCGGCGGCAGCGCCTGCCCCTCCACCGGCGGTAGAGGAGCCGACTCGATCGGCGCCGAGGGAACCGCCTCGACGGGGGTCATTGCCGGTGCGGCATTGGCAGCGCGGATGGGTTCGCTGCCGCCAAACCGCGACGAAGAACATGCCCCAAGGGCAAACGTCGCGAGCAAAGCCGCTCCCATCAATCCAATCGACCGTGTCATGGTTGTCCCCGTATGCTTGACCTTAGGCAGGGAAATGCGAATTTCCCGTTTGCGTTCCCAGATCTCGTTTCTTCTTTATGAATCAATACCTGAACCGGGCCTGAGCCGCACGCGCCTGGCCGAACAGACAACGAAAAAAGGCGCCCGAAGGCGCCTTTTCGCAAAGGTGTGGCGGCGGCGCCTCACACGGTCCGTTCGACCATCATCTTCTTGATCTCGGCAATGGCCTTGGCCGGGTTCAACCCCTTCGGGCAGGCGTTGGCGCAATTCATGATCGTGTGGCAGCGATAGAGCTTGAACGGATCATGGAGATCGTCGAGGCGCTCACCCGTCGATTCGTCACGGCTGTCGATCAGCCAACGATAGGCCTGCAACAGAGCCGCGGGGCCGAGGAAGCGATCGCCGTTCCACCAATAGCTCGGGCAGGACGTCGTGCAGCACGCGCACAGAATGCACTCGTAGAGGCCGTCGAGCTTCTGACGATCCTCGGGCGACTGGCGCCATTCCTTCTCGGGTTCGGGCGTCTGAGTATGCAGCCAGGGCTCGACCGAGGCGTGCTGGGCATAGAATGTCGTCAGGTCCGGCACCAGATCCTTCACCACGGGCATATGCGGCAGCGGATAGAGCTTCACCGTGTCCGAGTGGCATTCGTCGATCCCCAACGTACAGGCGAGCGTATTCTGCCCCATGATGTTCATGGCGCAGGAACCACAGATGCCTTCGCGACAGGAGCGGCGGAAAGTCAGGGTCGAATCGACCGTATTCTTGATCCAGATGAGCGCGTCGAGCACCATCGGCCCGCAATCGTCCCGATCAACGTAGTAGGTGTCGATGCGCGGGTTCTGACCGTCGTCCGGATTCCAGCGATAGATGCGGAAAGCCGTGACATTCGATCCCGCAGGCTTCGGCCAAGTCTTGCCTTCACTGTAGCGGGAGTTCTTGGGGAGGGTGAATTCGGCCATTTCAGGCGTCCCATTCTGCAAGAGATTTGAGAGCAGGTCCTCGCGGATTGCCCATCAGAGAGTCCGTCGTGCGAAAAACGTGTGCGAGGCGAATGCCGTGTCGTTCGGCATGTTGTCTTCCTGCACTTCGATCAAATTGAATTCATGCCGCCGCATGAGCTCGAAGACACGCCGCTGCGGTAGCGGATGCATCTCCATGTCACGATGCGCATTCTTGCTGTAATCGGCGAAGTTGAAGGCGTAACCCTCGCGGTAGGTCGGAATTTGGAACAGCAGGTATCCGCCCGGATTCGTCCTTTCCATCACGCGCCGGAGCAGCGCATCGATGATCGGCGGCGGGCTGTGCTGCAGGGCGATGGCCGAATAGAAGAAGTCGAAGGCCGGCAGCGCATCGATATCGTCGACGCGCGCCAGACGGACGAATGCCGCATTGGCGATGCCCTTCTTGTCGAAGTAGCGCTTGGCAATGGCAAGGTGAGCCGCCGACACGTCAACGCCGATGACTGTCGGAAAGGCTCTCGCCAACTGCGCCGTGACGCGGCCGACGCCGCAACCGAGCTCGACCGCCGTCTTGATCGAACTCATGTCCTCGCCGTTTCGCTCGAAATAGGTGCGGATCATGCGAAGTTCGAGCACTGCGGTCTGATAGAACTCGTCCTCCGAGTTCTTGATGTGCTCCTGCTTGAACTTGTCGTCGGTCACGACCGACCAATGCGGCTCGGTCTCACCGAACTGCCCCCAGGTCGAAGCCACTTCCGCGAGCATCTGGTCGAGCTGCGCCGGCGTGATGTTGAGATCCATGTTCATGCGGGGGCCATAGAGATGGCGACCGACCCGAACCACGTTGGCGTGGAATTGCCCAGAATCGAGCTTGGATCGAAATTCCTTGCCCGACATGAACTCCTGGCGCAGCACGTCCGTATTCTCGGCCTGCATCCAGCCGTTCACGACCTCGTCGTTCTCAGGCTCTCGCCCGAGAAGAAAACGGTAGGCTGAAATGACTTCGTCACGACTGATCATGTGACCTCGATAACCTGAAGGCTGAGAGCGGACGGCTAGTAAACACGCGCCTTGGGCTCGATGTATTGGATCTCGTTCGACATCGTGTAGGTATGCACCGGGCGATAATCGAGCGTCGCTTTGTGAGAGATGTCGTCGAGCCAGGACAGCGTGTGCTTCATCCAGGTTTTGTCGTCACGATCAGGGAAATCCTCGCGGGCATGCGCGCCGCGCGATTCCTGACGGTTGAGCGCGCCTTCCATGGTGACGACGGCCTGACCGATCAGGTTGTCGAACTCCAGCGTCTCGATCAGATCCGAATTCCAGATCAACGAACGATCGGTGACGCGGATGTCGCTCGCGCCGTTCCACACCTTGTGGATCAGCTCCTTGCCTTCCGCGAGCACGTCTCCGGTGCGGAAAACCGCGCAGTTGTTCTGCATGGTCTTCTGCATTTCCAGTCGCAACTCCGCGGTCGGCGTCGAGCCGTTGGCATAGCGGAACTTGTCGAGGCGCGACAGCGAGAGTTCGTCGGCGCCTTTCGGCAGATCGGTGTGCTTTTCGTTCGGCGTCATGATCTCGGCACAGCGCAAACCGGCGGCGCGGCCGAACACCACGAGATCGATGAGCGAGTTCGAGCCCAGACGGTTGGCGCCATGCACCGACACGCAGGCCGCTTCGCCAAGCGCCATCAGGCCGGGCACCACCGTGTCCGGATTGCCGTCCTTCAAGGTCAGCACTTCACCGTGATAATTCGTCGGAATGCCGCCCATGTTGTAGTGGACGGTGGGCAATACCGGGATCGGCTCCTTCGTCACGTCGACGCCCGCGAAAATCTTGGCGCTTTCCGAAATACCGGGCAGACGCTCGTGAAGAATCTTGGGATCGAGATGGTCGAGATGGAGGTAGATGTGGTCGGTGTTCTTGCCGACGCCGCGCCCGGCGCGAATCTCCATGGTCATCGCGCGTGAAACCACGTCGCGGGACGCGAGATCCTTCGCCGATGGCGCATAGCGCTCCATGAAGCGCTCGCCGGCGGAGTTGGTGAGATAGCCGCCCTCGCCGCGCGCTCCCTCGGTGATGAGGCAACCCGCGCCGTAGATGCCGGTCGGATGAAACTGCACGAATTCCATGTCCTGCAGCGGCAGGCCGGCGCGCAAGACCATGGCGTTGCCGTCGCCGGTGCAGGTGTGAGCGGAGGTCGCGGAAAAATAGGCGCGTCCGTAACCGCCCGTGGCGAGGATCGTCATGTGGGACCGGAAACGATGGATTTCGCCGGTCGCCATGTCGATGGCCACGATCCCGATGCAACGGCCTTCGTCGTTCATCATCAGATCGAGGGCGAAGTACTCGATGAAGAAGTTGGTCTGGGCGCGCACGGCCTGACCATAGAGGGTATGCAAGATCGCATGCCCGGTTCGGTCGGCGGCGGCGCAAGTGCGCTGCGCAGTTCCCTTGCCGTAATCCGTCGTCATGCCGCCGAACGGACGCTGGTAGATCTTGCCCTCGGCGGTGCGCGAGAACGGCACGCCCCAATGCTCGAGCTCGTACACGGCGGCAGGCGCATTGCGGCACAGGTACTCGATGGCATCCTGATCGCCGAGCCAGTCCGACCCCTTCACGGTGTCGTACATGTGCCAGCGCCAATCGTCCGGACCCATATTGCCGAGCGATGCGGAGATGCCGCCCTGAGCCGCGACCGTGTGGGAGCGGGTCGGAAAAACCTTCGTGATGCAGGCGGTGCGAAGTCCGGCCTGCGAGCAGCCGACCGTCGCGCGCAAGCCCGCGCCGCCGGCGCCGACAACCACGACGTCGAACGTATGATCGATGATCGTGTAGGACTTGCCGTTCGTTCCTTGGGCCATTGTTGAAGCTCCTTAAAGCAGGATCCGCCCGAGGCTGACCTTGAGAATCGCGTAAAGACAGGCCGCCGCGACCACCGCTGCGTAAAAATTGTTCGCGATCACCGCGACGATCCGAAGGCCATTGTCGTTGACGTAATCCTCGATGATGACCTGCATGCCGAGACGCATGTGGTTGGCGACCGAGACGACCGCCAGGATGAGGACGAGGGCGACGAGCGGATGGGAGACGATGTCCATCGCTTCCGCGTAGGAACTTCCCGCAAGCGAGGCCACGATGATCACGAAACCGATGATCAGAGGCACATTCGCCGCCGCGGTGACGCGCTGCAGCCACCAATGCTCGACCCCGTGCCCGGACGCACCGAGACCTCGCACGCGGGAGAGCGGCGTGCGCATGGAGGTTTTCTTATCAGCCATGGTTCTACTCCCCGTCAGAACAGAATGAATGCGACGACCCAGATCGCCACCGTGAGGAGGATCGAGGCGATGAGCGTGAAGCGGGCCATGCTGATGCGCGTGCCGGGCTCCATGCCGTAGCCGAAATCCCACACGAAATGGCGGATGCCGCCGAGCATGTGGTGCATGAGCACCCAGGTGTAGCCGAACAGGATCAAGAGCCCGAGCGGGGATCCGAAGAACCATTGCACAGCCTCGAAGGCACGCGGGCCCGTCGCCAACGCCACGAGCCAGATCGCGAACAGCGCAAACCCGAAATAGAGCGCCGTTCCAGTGGCGCGATGGACCACCGACATCGCCATGGTCCAGGTCCAGCGATAGATTTGCAGATGCGGGGAAAGGGGCCGCGGGGTCGATTTCGCCTCAGCCATGGCGTTCGCTCCAGAAGCGGCGAGGAAGGTGCCGCCTGTACTTTAGAAGGGTTCGTATCGGAAGCGCGGCGACACCGCAATGCATCTTCTGCAAGAGACGATTACGCACGACACACTTCGTCAGCGGCGAAGTTTGATCTAGGATGGCAGGGGACGCAATTTGTAATTATTCTCATTAGCCTTCGCATTTGACGAAGGATCGCATCATGATCTTCGATCTCACCGATCTCAGCCTGTTCCGCCACGTTGTGGAGGCAGGCAGCATCACCCACGGCGCCGAGCGGGCCCATCTTGCCCTCGCCGCGGCCAGCACCCGCATCCGCAATCTGGAAAAGTCCCTTGGCGCGTCGCTTCTCACCCGGACCCGGCTCGGCGTGACGCCGACGGCGGCGGGACGTACGCTGCTGCAGCATGCCCGGGCCATGCTCGCTCAGGCCGAGCGCCTGCGGGAGGATCTCGGCTCGTTTGCGGGAGGGCTCGCCGGCCAGATCCGGGTCCTGTCCAACACCAACGCCCTCACCGAGTTCCTGCCGGAGGCGCTGGGCGCCTTTCTCGCCAAGCATCCCCAGGTCAGCGTCGATCTGGAGGAGCGGCTCAGCGACGAGATCGTCGGGCTGATCGCCGAAGGCGTCGGCGACATCGGCATCGTCGCGGGAACGGTCGATACCGGATTGCTGGAAACCTATCCGTTCCGGAGCGATCGGTTCGTCCTCGTCGTCCCGACCGGCCATCCCCTCGCCAAGCGCGACAGCCTCTCATTCGCGGATGTGCTCGGCCACGATTTCGTCGGCCTCGACCGGGCGAGCGCGCTGCAGCGATTCCTCACCGACAAGGCCGGTCGCAGCGGGAAACCCTTACGTCTGCGCGTTCAGCTGCGCAGCTTCGATGCGGTCTGCCGCATGGTGGAAGCCGGCGTTGGGCTCGGCATCGTGCCGCAGACGACCGCCCAGCGAGCGGCCCGCATCATGGCGATCACGGCCATCGATCTGGCTGATTCCTGGGCGCCGCGAGACCTCACGCTATGCGTCCGCGCCGCCAGCGAACTCGCGCCTTCGGCACGGCAACTGGTCGACCACCTGCGCAAGCAACCGGACGCCTAGCCCCTAAGGCTGCGCGGAAAAATCGACGGCGGGCATCGGCAAGCCGCGCCGGCGGCAGGCGGCTTCGAGGGTGTTGCGCAGCAGGCAGGCGATGGTCATCGGCCCGACCCCACCCGGCACGGGTGTGATGGCGGACGCGACGTCGACCGCCTCGCTGAAGGCGACATCGCCGACGACCCGCGTCTTGCCTTCGCCAGCGACTGGGTTTGGCACCCGGTTGATGCCCACATCGATGACGATCGCCCCCGGCTTCACCCAATCGCCCCGGATCATGTCCGGTCGGCCGACGGCCGCCACCAGGATATCCGCACGGCGGCAGAGCGCGGCGAGATCCTTGGTGCGGGAATGCGCCATGGTCACGGTGCAGCTCTGCGCCAGCAGCAATTGGCCCATCGGCTTGCCGACGATATTGGAGCGCCCGACGACGACCGCGTCGAGGCCTGCGAGATCCTTACGCACGGACTTCAACAGGAGCAGGCATCCAAGCGGCGTGCAGGAGACGAAACCCGGTACGCCGGTCATCAGGCGGCCGGCGTTGATCGGATGGAAGCCGTCCACGTCCTTGTCCGGATCGATGGCCTCGATCACCTTCTGCGTGTCGATATGCTTGGGTAGCGGCAATTGAACGAGAATACCGTCGACGTCCGGATCCCGATTGAGCCTGTCGACGAGAGCCAAGACCTCTGCCTCGCTAGCCGAAGCCGGCAGTTCATGCGAGAACGAGCGCATGCCGACTTCGACGGTCTGCCGCCCCTTGTGGCGCACATAGATTTCGCTCGCCGGATCTTCCCCCACGAGTACCACCGCGAGACCCGGGGTCACGCCCTGCCCGGCCAGATTGGCGACCGCATCCGCAATTCGTGTCCGAAGCCCAGCGGCGTAAGCTTTTCCGTCGATGATGGTCGCGCTCATGGCGTGTGTCCTGTCAAAGCGACAAGCCTGTCGGCCAAGGCCTGTGGCTCGCCGGTGATGGTGAAAAACTTGATGCGGGCCGTCGCTCCCGTAGCGAGGTCGACGGCGGAAACCGGCACCCCGGCCGCCTTGGCGAGAAGCTTGCGGACGCTGGCATTGGCCGCCCCATCCTCGGGCGCGGCCCGCACCCGGACCTTCAGTACGCTCGATCCGTCGGACAGATGCTCCACGCCCTCGATGGCGTCGCGCCCGCCGCGCGGCGTGACGCGCACCCGCAGGCCGAGGCTATCCTGTCGGATGAGCCAGGGCACCCCGTCCATGGCGCTCTTAAAAGGCCACCGGCATGAGATAGTCCTGGATCAGTCTCTCAATGAAAAAGATGATGAAGATCAGAATGATAGGCGAAATATCGACCCCGCCGAGATTGGGCAGGATATTCCGGATCGGCCGCAGGACCGGCTCGGTCACCGCGTTCAGGAAGGTCCAGATCGAACGCACCAGATCGTTGCGGATGTTGACCACATTGAAAGCCACGAGCCAGCTCAGAATCGCCGATGCGACGATGAGCCAAGTGTAAAGTTGCAGGGCGAGGAGAATGATGTCGAGCAGCGCGCGCATGGAATACTCATCAGGATCGGCGCTCGTCATGTAGCGTTCCTGAACGATGGGAACAACCCGGCAAGCCGCGCTGAGGCTAAGCTTTGCGCCAAAAAGTACCGGGCCCGCCGGGGACGCCAATTGACAGAAGAAAGCCCGGAGGCCTAAAAGTTCGCCGCTTGGTCTTCGACCGGACCGGGGCTGTAGCTCAGATGGGAGAGCGCTGCAATCGCACTGCAGAGGTCAGGGGTTCGATTCCCCTCAGCTCCACCAAGCAGTCATATATTCATATAAACAAATATAAATCGATTTCATAACCGCCGAATTGCGCATATTTATAGTTGACGCCTCTTTATTAGAGACATTTATCGGCGCCTTTTTGGCGATTTACATTACCTCTACATGCCCTTGTCTCAGGTCTCTCGCATGGAATTTCCGATAGCGAACCTTGTTCAAGCTAGAGACTTGTTTGCATATGGTAGAGACTGCCTTTCTTTATTTACGATCTTTGATCTTCAGGATGCAACTTGTGCGCCATGGCCGCATCCTTTTATGACCTGAGGCTCATGCTCCATAGACTAAGCAGATTGGATCAATTGAGCTCCGGCTGCAGCTACAGCACTTTGAAGACCAATCGCTGGGCTTGCCAGAGGGCGTAGATCTGACTTGGCTAACTTAGCGCCACCGGCCATTGACGCCTGTGCAAGCGAAACCCTTGACGCACTCCCGCGAGCTGCCGCTTCTGCAATAAGGAATAGCGGATTACCTTGGTAGCGGTAGCACATTGGCAGAAATTTATGGCGCCACCTGCGCAATAGATTGAGCGCAGGGGCATTGCTATCGAGCACGACGATTGGAGCATCTCTTTGTTCGGACAAAGGGACCGGCCTTAGATGATCGGAGGGTTGAGCCGGGCGAAGCCTTCCTGTCGCCGATAAGGTCCTGTCGCCGATAAGGAAAGTAGGGGTACGGCGCTGTGACATCGCTGGCGACGTCGAGCTTGGTCATCTGCTCGGAGGTGAGGCTCCAGCCGATTGCGAGCCATTCCGCAGCGCAATACCACCTTGGGCGGCGAGCAGAGATCGCGTCAGCATACATGAGTTCTGAGCTGACCTAAGGCGAGCCAAAGCTTGCGGTTGGCGCAATCGTCTCGCTGCTAAGACTCGAGATCGCGCAATAGCCCCGCCAGGCAAACCAGCAGAACTCCATGATGAGATCACAGGTTCAGGCGCTGTCGCTCTCCCTGATCTTCGGCCATCTGGTTTAGACAACGAAGAAATCCTTGTAGGTCATCTTGAGGTTCTTGTTCAGCATCGCGATCTGCACCTGCGCCGCTGCGCCCGTGCCGTCGGCATCGTAGTACAATGCGCCCGTCTTCTTGTTGTAGATAATGTGATCGTCGCGATCATGCGCCTTCACGCCTTGGTAGAACTCGCCCGACTTGATCACGCCCTTCTTCGCCATCTTGGTGAACACGCTTTTCTTCAGATGGATCGTGTCATCCTTGACGATGAAATCCACGATCTTGTCCTGGTTGGCCTTGTTCACTTTCGACGACTTCGAGAGCTTGGTGTCGAACACGAAGATGTCCTGACCGTCGCCGCCGTCCAGCGTGTCCTTGCCCGCACGGCCATAGAGCTTGTCGTTGCCTGCTCCGCCATAGAGCTTGTCGTTACCCTTCTCGCCATACAGGACATCGTTGGCGTTGCGGCCCCGCAGCACGTCGTTCTTCGACGTGCCGCGCAGGGTCAGGGGCATATCAGGGTTATTCGGATTATTCGGATTATTCGGGTTGTTCGGATTATTCGGGTTGTTCGGATCATTGGCCTCCGCCACATCAAGTACATTGATGGTGAAGGTCTGGGTCGCGCTCTCGCCATAACCGTTCCAGGCCTTGACGGTGAGCGTGTGGCTAGTTTTGGTCTCGTAATCGAGCGGACCCGTGAGGACAATCGCGTTGCCGTCGATCTTGAAAGGACCGTCAGTGGAATCGAGGCTGTAGAAGATCTTGTCTCCGACATCTAGGTCGGAGGCGCTGATATAGCCCACCACTTGGGTCGCCAGGGCATTTTCACCGATCTGATTGGCAGAGATCCGAAGCTCGGTCGGGGCATGATTATCGAACCGGAATGTCAGATCGGCGAACTGCAGAGTCTCGACTTCGACAAGGGTGTCGATGCCGTCGCGTCCGGCCTTCGTATCGGTCACTACCGCAGTCGTGTCCGCGCCGCGCTCGATTTTGTAATCCGCGAATTTACCCCGGAAGACAGCCACATCGTMATTTGCGCCACCCTCGAGCCGGTCATTACCCCCGTCGCCACGCAGTACATCGTTAGAGCTAAGGCCGAAAATTACGTTGGCCAGATCATCGCCCACGAGCAGATCCACATGCTCGGAGCCGGCCAGATTCTCGATGCCATCATAACTATCGCCGGCAGCGTCGCCTTTGTTGTCGCTGCTCTGCGTCGCGACGAGATAGACAGTTACCCCCGTGGTGCTGCTGGAATAGTTGGCCATGTCACCGGCGCCTTTGCCGCCGACCAGTGCATCCGCACCGGCGCCGCCAATCAGGATGTCATCCCCGTCACCACCTTCGAGCCGATCATCGCCTCCGCCCCCGCGCAGCACATCTCCGGAGCCAAGACCGTAGATGACGTTGTTCTGATCGTCACCGACAAGGATATCGTCGGCTTCCGAACCAGCAAGGTTTTCGATGCCTTCATAAGTGTCGCCGGCAGCATCGCCGGCATTGTCCTTGCTCTGAGCCGCAGCCAGATAAACCGTTACGCGTTGGGCGCTGCTGGAGTAGTTGGCCATGTCACCTAGGCCGTTGCCGCCAATCAGCACATCTGCGCCGGCGCCGCCGATCAGAATGTCGTCCCCATCGCTGCCTTCGAGGCGGTCGTTGTCCGCGCCACCGTTCAGGATGTCATTGCCGAAGTCGCCTATGAGCAAATCTCTGCCAGCGTCACCCTTCAGATCGTCGTCGGCATGGCCACCGTCGAGCGTGTCGTGGCCCGCGCCGCCCTGCAGAGTATCATTGGAGCCGAGGCCATAGAGCGTGTTGTTCTGATCGTCACCGACCAGCAAATCCCCGTGACTGGAGCCGGCGACGTTCTCGATGTCGAAATAGGTGTCGCCGGCGGCATCGCCTTTGTTGTCCTTGCTCTGCGCCGCGGCAAGATAAACGGTTACGGCCTCGCCACTGTCCGCATAGTTCGCCATATCCCCGGTGCCCTCGCCGCCGAACAGCGTGTCTGCACCGGCCCCGCCCACCAAGATGTCTTCACCCTTGCCGCCTTCGAGATGATTTCCTTCGCTATTGCCGATCAGCGTGTCGTCGAAATTTGAACCGATAATGCCTTCGATCGAATAGAACCAATCGCCCTTGGCTTCACCGCGGTTTTGGGTCCATTCCACCAGATTGACGGTGACGCGATCAACGGCTTCATCGTAATGCACATAGTCGAAACCGGCGTCACCGTAGAGGGAGTCTCCTCCGGTACCACCCCAGAGGTGATCGCTTCCATCTCCGCCCCGCAGGATATCGTCGTCTGCTCCGCCATAAAGAGAATCGTTACCAAGGAATCCTTTCAGGGCATCCTTGCCACCCAAGCCAAAGATCTTAGTGGACTCGATCGGGTGTGCGTCGAGGGAATCGTCTCCTTCACTGCCTTTTAACGTAGGAGTAGCCAACCCGTTCAGTCGCGCCCAGTTCGTCGCTTTGCGATAATCAGCCATAGTCAGTCGATTCTTCCATCAGGGAATTCGGTGATGACCTTATGGCAGCCGCCACCGGCTGCCGGCCCTCGTCGAACGGATAGGTTCGGGCGGTCAGATTGGCGCAGCGTTTGATAGCACACACGGGCCAGAAAAAGCCCTCGCTTGGTGAGGAGAGGGTCTGGAAGTATCGCCTCGCATTTCTAATCCAAGCATTTCTCAGAGCAGCGGATCCGGCTCGCCGTCGGGAAAGGCAGCGAGCCAAGACGGGAGCCGATCTACGTCAGTGCAATCAGATCTAGATAACGAAGAAGTCCTTGTAGGTCATCTTGAGGTTCTTGGTCAGCGTCGCGATCTGGATCTGGGCCTGCGCGCCGGTGCCGTCGGTATCCGTAGTACAGCGCGCCCTTTTTCTTGTCGTAGATGATGCGGTCGTCGCGGTCGTGCGCCTTAGTGCCGGCATAGAACTCGTCCGCCTTCAGCACGTTCTTCTTCGACAGTTTCGTGAAGGCTGATTTCGCCAGATGGATGGTGTCGTCCACCACCTTGAAATCGGTGATCGTGTCCTGATTGGCTCGGTTGGCGCTCGCCGACTTCATCAATCTCGTGAACAACAGCATCTACTGGGTAGGCGCGCAATCCGAGGGTGAACGTCGGATCATTCTCGACATAATAGGCGGCGAGGCAGTCATTTCAGATAGTGGTCCCGGTGTTGATCCGGAGAAGATCGGTAGCCTCTTCAGTCTATTTTCACGAGAAAAGCACGCGGGGGCCGCGGCGTTGGACCATATCTAGCGCGGGCTAACCTCGCCGCTGGCGGGAATAAGATTCGATATGAGACGGCGAAGGCAGAGATGCCTTTGAAGGGAGCTAACTTCCTCATCGCCTTCGATTGCATCGTGCGACGGATCAGGAGCGTGTCGTGAAAATTGCGCGCCCGCTCGCGTCGCGATCCTCATGCACGACGCCGTCGTTGACCAGATAGTTGATATGCGCCAGCGTCTCGCCGAGCGCGAAGCCGATGTTGTCCGGTCCCTCGATATGCGGAAACATCGCCCGCGACAGATCGAGCGCGGTTCGCGGCGCGGTGAGAAACTCCGCGGTCGCATCGAGACGTTTGCGGTGATGGTCGCGCAGTTCCTCGATGCGCTCGTGGATGCCGCGATAAGGCATGCCGTGCGAGGGCAGTACGAGCGTCTGCGAGGGAATGTCGGCGAATTGCGGAAATGACGCGAGGTAGTCCGCGAGAGGATCGGCCGCCGGTGTCATTTCGTAGACGGCGATGACCGGCGAAATTTTTGGCAGGAGATGGTCTCCCGCGATCAGAATGCCGGATGCGGGATCGTAGAACGAAGCATGCTCGAACGCATGTCCACGCGTGA
Source organism: Microvirga sp. P4_G7 (assembly GCF_056401005.1). NCBI lineage: Bacteria > Pseudomonadati > Pseudomonadota > Alphaproteobacteria > Hyphomicrobiales > Methylobacteriaceae > Microvirga > Microvirga sp. P4_G7. The sequence goes on from NZ_JBFUKD010000001.1 coordinate 19,025, forward strand.
CGATCACGCGCCAGTCGCGACGACCGAACTGAACGGTGCCGCCTTCACGAATCTCGGAGATCGCACCGGGGATCGGCCCGGAGAGATCGATGAACCGATTCCGGCTCTTCACCATCCGCGCTGCGATCGATTCGTCGAAGCCGTGCTTGATCAGATAGGAATGGTGCGTCGCGCTCGAATTGGGCACGTCATGCATATGCGTGACACGGGCCCATATCCATTCGGCGAACGTACCGACGAAATCGGCCCCGAAGCGCTCGACCAGCCATCCGGAGAGGCCGATATGATCCACGTGCCCGTGTGTCGCAACGACACGAAGAACCGGCAGACCCCGCATCGGGCCCGCCAGCAACGTCTCCCAAACGTCGAACAGTTCCGGCGTCGCACAGCCGGTATCGATCACGGTCCATCCGTTGTCCTCCTCGAGCAGCCAGACGTTGACGTGATCGAGCCTGAACGGCAGGGGCAGGCGGGCCCAGAGCAAGCCCGGAGCGATCTCCGTCACTTCGCCCTTGCCAGGCGGTGCGTTCCAGGGAAATTCGAGCCTGCTGGTTCTTGCAGCCATGAATCGGATCCGATCGGTCACGCGGGGTTGCGGGGCATGAGCAGCCAGTAGTCGAGGTCGAGGAGCACGGCAGGCTCTCCATCACCGCCTGGTTCCGGATACGACGCGCACCCCATATCCTTGGTGGCGATCGTACGGACGCGGAGTGCGCCGATGTCGGCACGCCCTGCAAATGCATGCTTCTCCAGTATTTCGGACCAGCAATAGATCGTGTCGCCGGCGGCAGCCGGATTGATGTGCCGTCCACCGTTGACGGAGGCCAACATGCAGCCATTGGCGAGGCCGTTGAACGACAAAGAACGCGCGAGCGAGATGATGTGGCCGCCGTAGACAATTCGTCTCCCAAAACGGCTGCTGGCTTGCAGAACGGCGTCGAAATGGCCCTTGGCCGTGTTCTGATACAGGCGCGTCGCGATCTGGTGTTCCGCTTCCTCGATCGTCATGCCGTCCACATGATCGATGCGCTCACCTACGACGTAGTCGTCGAACAGATGCGGGCTTCCGGCAAGCGTTGGGGCGTACCCGTTGAAATCGAGCCCTTTGGGAATTGCGATCGTGTGACCGGCCACTTCCGACGCGAGTTCGGGCACCACCGTCTCCGGTGCAGGAGCGGAGGCGTCGCGTTTGTTCACCATGACCCAGCGCACGAAGCTCAACACCGCGACGCCATGCTGGTTGATGCCGGTCGAACGAACGTAAACGATGCCGGTTTTGCCGTTGGCGTTCTCACGCAGACCAATGACCTCGCTACGCGCCGTGAAGCTGTCCCCCGGCCAGGCGGGGGCGAGAAAACGGCACTCGGCGTAGCCGAGATTGGCGACCGCGTTCAGCGAGACATCGGGAACGGTCTTGCCGAAGATGACATGAAAGAGCAGGAGATTGTCGATCGGCGCACGAGCGAAGCCGCAGGTTTGCGCAAAAGCATCCGACGACTGCATGGCGAAACGCATGCCGTAGAGTGCCGAGTAGAGCGAGACGTCACCCGTCGTGATCGTGCGGGGCACGGCGTGCACGATCTCCTGGCCGAGCCGGAAGTCTTCAAAGAAATTGCCTTTGGAAGCCTTGGTCATGGGGGAGGTCATGGCCGATCAGAGGCCAGGCGTCGGCTTGATGCCGGCGCGTTCGGCTCGCTCGATGATGCGCTGGACGAGACGCACGGTCGCGACATCGACCATTTGCCCGTCGACCTGGATGGCGCCGAGGCCCTGCTGCTGGGCTTCGCGGTAAGCGGCGACGGCCTTGTAGGCACGATCGACCTCCGTCTGCGAAGGGCTGAACGCCTCCTGGGCGATCGCGACCTGGCTCGGGTGGATCGCCCATTTCCCGACCGCTCCGAGCTGCAGCGCGCGTATGCACTCGGTCCGGAAATAGTCCTGATCCTTGAAATTGACGAATGGCCCATCGACGGCGTCGAGCCCATAGGTCCGCGCCGCGACGATCATTTTGTAGCGGGCGTAATGCCAGATATCGCCCGGATAGCCCGTATCGCCGGATATCGCCCGCGGATCGATCCCCTGGGAAGCAGAGTAATCGCCCATGCCGAAGATCAGCGCCTCGAGCCGGTTGGACGCTCCGGCGATTTCCTCGACTCGCATAATGGCCTCGGCCTCCTCGATGAGGACTTCGATGCCGATGCGGCGGCGCAATCCGAGCTTTCCTTCGATCTGCGATAGCAGGCGGTCGACGAAGCGTACATCGCAGGCGGATTTCACTTTCGGCACCATGATGGTGTCGAGGTTCTCGCCCGCACCTTCGACGACCGAAATGATGTCCTCGTAGGCGTAATGTGTGTCGAGATCGTTGATGCGCACGCAGCGGACGCTACGCCCCCAGTCCAGCGTGTTGAGCGCCTGGACGATCTGGTCGCGGGCAGGAACTTTCGCGGCGGGCGCCACGGCATCCTCGAGATCGAGGAAGACATGGTCGGCGCCAAGTGTGGCCGCCTTGGCCATCATCTTGTCGCTCGACCCGGGAACCGCAAGCTGGCAACGGCGCAATCTTTGCGATCTTGCGATCATCTTTCTCTCCCYCACGCAGCAACGCGCCCATCTCGATCGAGACGCGTTCGAACCGTCTCCGGAATGCGGATTTTGACGCGGCGATTTTCTTCCCTATAATCTAACTATCGTTAGAATGTTGGCACGTAAACCCCTTTTTGGCAGCGCCACGAATCAGTCGGCGCAGGACAACACATCATGTCACTGGTGATCCTCGAACATCCAGCGCAGCATGTGGCGCTTCTGCGGCTCAACCGCCCCGAGGCCCGCAATGCCCTCAGCCCCGAACTGCGCGCGGAGTTGCGGAGCCATTTCACCGCTCTTTCCGAGGCAAGCGATATCCGCGCTATCGTCCTCACCGGTGACGCAAAGGCGTTCGCGGCTGGCGCCGACATTCGCTCGATGGTCGAAATCGGACCAGGAGAAATGATGACACGTGGGGACGATCTCAATTGGGGCGCGATCCGCCATTGTCCCAAACCCGTTATCGCGGCCGTCAACGGCTATGCCTTGGGCGGGGGATGCGAGCTCGCGATGCACGCAGACATCATCGTCGCCGGTGAAAGTGCGCGATTTGGGCAGCCGGAGGTGAAATTGGGCATCATGCCCGGCGCCGGTGGGACCCAGCGGCTGGCGCGGGCGATCGGCCGCTACCGCGCGATGTTGATGCTCCTGACCGGGCAGTTCATGACGGCGCGTGAGGCCTACGAGGCCGGACTGGTGAGCAAGCTCACGTCGGACGAGGATACCGTTTCGGAGGCGATTGCAATCGCTCGCGATATCGCCGCCATGCCTCCGCTTGCGGTCGCCGAGATCAAACAGGTTTTGCACGCGGGGCTCGATGCGCCGCTCGATACGGCACTGATGCTCGAGCGACGCGCCGCTTATCTGCTGTTTGATTCCAACGACAAGCGAGAGGCGATGACCGCCTTCCTGGAGAAGAGAACCGCGACTTTTACCGGCACCTGAACCGGCCACGGACCATCCCAACAAAGAGTGGTGACAAGTTTTCGAACAAGTGTTAGAGTTTTTGAATACCCAGAGCGACGAAGATCGGTACGGGTGATTGGGAGGAATAAATGAATGCAAAATCTTTCCAGCGAGTCATCTGTGCGCGCCGCGCTCTGCAGCGTGACTGATCATGCTATACGTGGATGACATCCAGCTGGCTTTCGGCGGCCTGAAGGCCCTGAGCGGCGTAAGTGTTCACGCCAAGGCAGGCAAGATTACATCCGTGATCGGGCCCAATGGCGCGGGTAAAACCAGCCTCTTCAATGTCATATCGGGCTTCTACAAACCCCAGCATGGACGCGTGACACTCGACGGACGCGACATCTCGAATCTCAAGCCTAGCCAGCGCGCCTATTGCGGCATGTCGCGCACCTTTCAGAACATTGCGCTCTTCCACGGCATGAGCGTCCTCGACAACATCAAGCTCGGCGCCCACACCAAGCTTACGAGCGGTGTCCTTTCTGCCGGTTTCCGCCTCCCATCGACCCGTAAAGAGGAAGCCGAGCTCTCCCGCGAAATCCAGCGCGACATCATCGGCCTGCTCGAACTCGACCACGTTCAGCACCACCCGGTCGAAGATCTCGCCTATGGCCTGCAAAAGCGTGTCGAACTGGCACGCGCCCTGGTCATGAAGCCCAAGATTCTCCTCCTCGACGAACCAGTCGCCGGCATGAACCGCGAGGAAAAACAGGAGATGAGTCGCTTCGTCGTCGACGTGCGCGACAATTGGAACACCACCGTGCTCCTCATCGAACACGACATGAGCATGGTGATGGGAATATCCGACCATATCGTGGTCATGTCGTTCGGAAAGCCGATCGCATCGGGCACACCAAACGAGGTTCGCTCCAATCCGGACGTCATCGCGGCGTATCTTGGCGCGGGCGACGAGGCCGCTCCGGCCAAGAACGCGGCGGCATAGGAGCGCCAAACGATGAACGCCATAGCGTTGTTACTGGAATACTCAGCGGTCGGAATCGCGGCGGGTGGCATCTACGCTCTCATCGCACTCGGCATCGTGGTGATTTTCAAATCCAGCCGAACATTCAATTTCGCCATGGGCGAGATGATGATGCTGTCGGCTTATTTCTTCTACACGGCAGCTGTTACGTTCTCGATGGGGATCGTCTTTGGCGTCCTCGCGGCGCTGATCGGTTCTATTGCGGTGTCGTTGCTGATCGAGCGCCTCGCCTTGAGACCGATGATGGGGCGCCCGTTCATCGCGATCGTGATGGTGACGTTCGGCATCGGCAGCATCATTCGCGGCATCGTCGGCATGATCTGGGGACCGAACGATCTGCAGATCCCGGCGATCCTGGCGCGATCGCCCGTCATGCTCGGAAGCATCTTCATCCCCGGAAAGACTGCGCGCGCCTTCGCCATCGCCGTCGTGATCGTGGTTTCGCTGATTGCATTCTTACGCTATTCCCGCGCCGGCATTGCGTTGCGCGCCGCCGCCGCCGACCAGATTACCGCCTACTCGATGGGTATCGACGTGCGCCGGGTCATCGCCTTTACATGGGTGATCGCCGCCGTCACGGGCTGCATCAGCGGCATCCTGATGGCCAACGTGAATACACTCACGCCGCACCTCGGTCTCGTCGCTCTCAACGTGCTGTCCGTCGTGATTCTCGGCGGCATGAACTCGATCGGCGGGGTTCTGGTCGCGGGTTTCATCATCGGCTGGCTCGAATCGGTCACCGGTTGGATCCTCGGCACCGAGTTCCGCGAGATCACCCCTTACATCCTCGCCCTGCTGGTCCTTCTCGTCCGTCCGACCGGCTTGTTCGGCACTAAGGAAATCGAGCGAATCTGATGTTGAGCCGCGTGGAAACAAATTCACTCCAGACGCACTCACGGTTCATCAACCGGGATCGGCTCTGGGCCGTTCTGCTCGTCGCGGCACTCGCCGCGCTTCCCCTCGTCGCTCCGCGCTATTGGATCTACTTCGCAGGCCTGCTCGGCATCAATATCATTGTCACGCACGGCCTCAACATCATGACGGGCTATACCGGCCTGCTGTCACTCGGACATGCCGCGTTCGTCGGGGTTGGCGCCTACACCGTGGCGCTCGCCCAGATCCATCTCGGCCTTCCGTTCTACGTGACGATTCCTCTCGCCGGTGTGGTCGCCGCGGTCATCGGCATCGCATTCGGCCTCCCATCGCTGCGCATCCGCGGGCTCTACCTCGTCATCGCGACACTCGCCGCGCAATTCATTCTGAACTTCGTGTTCGTTCACTGGCAGAGCGTCACCAACGGCGATGCGGGCTTGACCGTCCAACCCGCGACTGTTTTCGGCTAYCCGCTGAACAACGAGACACGCACCTACTATCTCATTCTGGCGTGCGTGGTGTTCTTCACGATTTTCACCGTCAACGTGATCCGCTCTCGCGTGGGGCGCGCGTTCATCGCGGTGCGTGAACGCGATCTGACGGCGGAAGTTCTGGGCGTCCAGATCGTCTGGTACAAGCTCGTCGCCTTTGCGCTCGGATCGTTCTACGCCGGGGTCGCGGGCGGTCTCCTCGCATACTTCAATCAGTTCGTGAATCCGGAACAATTCGGACTTCTTCTTTCCGTGTTCTTCCTTTCGGCGGTGATCGTCGGTGGGATGGGTTCTACACTGGGCGCCATCCTGGGAGCGATCTTCATGACGCTTCTCCCCGAGTTGCTGCGCGAAGGCGCGCTGACTTTGGGTGGAACGTTCGGTTTCGACATCGCGTCAATCCTCGTTCCGCTCCGCGAGACGGTCTTCGGGCTTCTCATGGTGGCTTTTCTCATCCTTGAACCGCGCGGGCTTGCCCAATTGTGGAAGCGCGCTCGGCAGAAATTCTCGCCCGTTCGCAAGACCGCGTGAGAGACCTTCGCCGTCCCAAAAGGCCGGCGCATACCAGATAAGCGATCGATCAGATCTAATAGGTGGAGGGGATAATGATTAGCAGACGCAGTTTCGTGAAGGCGGCGGGCGCGGCCGCGGCGGTCAGTACATTTGGCATCCGCACGGCGAGCGCGGCGGACGACCTCAACTGGAGCATCCACTGCGACCTCACCGGCCCTGCTGCCGAAGGCGGCAAGTTCCAGGCTGACGGGTTCAATACCTACGCGAAGTGGATCAACGCCCAAGGCGGAATTCGCGGACGCAAGGTTAATCTGACGATCAACGATTCGACCTTCAAGGTCGACGTTGCCGTTGCGAACGTGAAGAAGGCGCTTGCGCAGGGCCGCGTCGATTATCTCTTCGGCGAAAGCACCGGCATGATCCAAGCGATCTCGCCGGAGAACAATTCGACGCAGAAGATCTTCATGACGTCAGGCTCTTTCGCGTCAGAACTCGCCGACGAAAAGAACTTTCCCTACCACTTCGTCACTGGAGCAACCTACGGCGCTCAGCTCCAGATGCTGGTCGACTACATCAAGAGCTCGTCCGGATCGACCCCGGCGAAAGTCGTGATCGTGCATTCGAGCACGAGCATGGGCCGCGACGGGATCGAGCCGGCGATCAAGCGGGCCGAGGAAGTCGGCGTCAAGATCGTTCTCGTCCAGCAGACCAAGTTCGTCGAAACCGATGTCAGCGCCTATGCTTTGGCGATCCGCAAAGCGCAACCGACGCACGTCATCCATCACGGCTATTCGTTCGCGGTTTGGCCCGAGATCGTTCGCCTCGTCCGTGACTACGGCATGGACGATGTGGTCTTCCTGGGCACGGTCTGGCAGAACGAACGCGCCAAGATGCTGGAGCTCAAGGATGTCGCCGAAGGGTTGGTGGGCGTCAAGGTGTGGAACGACGACACGTTGAAGCCAGCTGGCGGGATGATGAAAACCATCGGCGAGCTCTCGAAAGCAAAGGATCCGAACTTCAGCGGCTATGCTCGCCTCGGCTTTCTCAACGCCTGGATGAGCAGCATGATGGCGACGAGGGCCTTCGAAGCCGTGATTGATGCCGGCCAGCCGGTCAACGGTGACAACCTCTCTCAGGCCATGCGCGCGGTGAAGAACTGGGATACCGGCGGCCTCATCGACGTTCCCGTCTCGATCTCAGGCCAACAGGTTGGCATGGGTCGGATCATCAAATGGAGCGGCAAGAACAACTGGGATCCGCAACATCTGACCGATTGGATGAAGGTAAACTGATCCATGGCGGCTGCACTCGAAATCCGGAATCTCGCCGTCATCTACCAGGGCGTCATCCAGGCTCTCTCGGATCTGAGCCTGAGCGTCCCAGAGGGCAGCATTGTCGCACTTCTCGGCGCCAACGGCGCCGGCAAGACGACGACGCTGAAGGCGATCTCCGGTTTCCTGCCCCTCGAGAACGGTCGCGTCACGCGTGGATCGATCACCATCGGTGGACAGGACATCCTCAAACTCGCGCCGCACATGATCGTGCGGCGCGGGATCTTTCACGTTCGGGAAGGCCGCCACGTCTTCCCGGACATGACCGTCGAGGAGAATCTGATCGCTTCGACATTCGCACAACACAAACCGCGCCCGCGCAAGGAAGCCTTCGACGAGGTCTACAACTACTTCCCGATCCTGTCGCAGCGACGGAATCAGGCGGCGGGCTACCTCTCGGGAGGCGAGCAGCAAATGCTGGCGATCGGCCGCGCCCTGGTCGCCGATCCCGAGATGATTCTGCTCGACGAGCCCTCGCTCGGCCTGGCACCGCTGATCGTCAAGGAGATCTTCGAGATCATCGCACAGATCAATCGCGAGAAGCGGGTCTCTATGCTGCTGGTGGAGCAGAACGCCGTGATCGCGCTGAAATATGCGTCCTACGGCTATGTCATCGAGAACGGCCGAACCGTTCTTTCCGGAAGCACCGAAGAGCTTTCCGCGAACGAGGACATTCAGAAGTTCTATCTCGGTGTCGAGGCCGCCGCCTGACATCGATTTTTTGCCGGATGACTCAAGGGCGGCGCCACCAGCGTCGCCTTTCATTTTGGCGATTGTATTGCGGCTCAGTAAAGCGAAATGCCCATGGAGCGACCGCCGTCCAGGGTCAGAATCTGACCCGTGACGTTCTTCGTCCGCGGGTCCGCGAAGAATGCGATGCCGTTGGCGATATCCTCCGGCTGGCCGACGGTCTTCGTCGGTTGCTTCGCGATCAGTTCCTGCTGACGCTCCGGCGTCAATGAGCGGAACATGTCCGTCTCGATCAGACCTGGCGCAATGCCGTTGACGAAGATCCCCTTTTCAGCGAGATCGAACGCCATCCCGCGCGTCAGCCCCACCGTGCCGGCCTTGGACGTGATGTAGGGAGCGTGCGCATAGCCCGCGAGGTAGGCGCGCGAGGCGACATTGATGATGCGCGCTCCCCGTTTCATCACCTTGACCGCTTCCTGCGCCATGACGAAAGTTCCGACGACGTTGACTTCGTACATCGCCTTGAAGTCCTCTTCGGTGATGCTGTCGAACTTTCCGTCCCAGAAAATCGCCGCGTTGTTGACGAGGACGTCGAGTCTCGGCAGGCTCCCGATCAATGCGGCGACAGCCGGTCGATCGGTGATCGACAAAGCGTGATGCTCGACCGATTTCCCGCTCTCGCCCAGGACGCGTGCCGCTGCACTGAGCGGCTCGGCGTTGCGATCGACCATCACGACGTGGAAACCGTCATCGAGGAGCCGATTGACCGTCGCCAGTCCGATTCCTTGCCCGGCGCCGGTCACCAGCGCCACTTCCTTCTCGCTCATGATTGTATCCTCAGGCGTCGACGGGGAGAACGAAGGTTTCGGTCAGGCCACCATCCACCATCAGGACGTGGCCGTTCATGTAGCTCGAGGCCTTCGAGACCATGAACGCGACGACACCGCCCGCTTCTTCAGGGTCGCCCCAACGGCCCAGAGGGATCCGGCTGGAAACACCCTTTTCATAGCCCGGTCGGGCGAGGATGCTTGTATTGATTTCGGTGAGAAAGTAGCCAGGCGCCATCATGTTGCAAGTCACGCCCTTGGGGCCGAGTTCCGCCGCCAAAGCACGCGTCATTCCCGCGAGACCGTGCTTGCTCGACACATAGGCCGCGATCTTTTCACGACCTGTGACCGCGAGCGCCGATCCCACATTGACGATGCGCCCATAGCCTTTCGGCACCATGAACCGCGCCGCTTCTCGACACAGCAGATATGGCCCGCGAACATTTGTGGCGATGACCTTGTCCCAGGTCGATGTCTTTGCCTCTGCGAGAGGCTCCCACGCATTGATGCCCGCATTGTTGACGAGAATATCGAGACGGCCTTCGGTCTCTCCGATCGCGCGGATTGCCTCGACGCATTGGTCGCCGTCGGCGAGGTCGAAAGCGCGGGTGCGGACATCGAGACCGCTGTCACGCAGTGTCGAGGCCGCCGTCTCGAGTTGGTCCTTGCCTCGTGCGGTCAGATAGACACGAGCGCCGGATTCGGCGACGGCGCGCGCCATTTCAAAGCCGAGACCGCGTGACGCGCCAGTCACCACGGCTACCTGTCCTTTGAGCGAAAAGCGTTCGGTCATGTCCGTTCCTCAAGCCGCGAGCTGGAAGGTGAAGGTCGCCTGGATGCCGCCGTCGACATGGATGACCTGCCCGGTCACGAAACTCGACGCGTCGGATGCCAGATAGATGAGCGTGCCGACGAGCTCTTCCGGTTTTCCCCATCGCTCCATCGGCGTGACGCCGCTGACGGCCTCGGTGTAGCCGGGTCTTGACGTCAGGCTGGCGTTGATGTCGGAGACGAAATAGCCCGGGGCGATGACGTTTGCGGTGATGTTCTCGCGGCCGAGTTCGGCAGCGAGCGATCGTGTGAGCCCTACGATCGCCGATTTGCTGGCGCAATAGGCGTGCAGCTTCGCCCGGCCGAACGTCGAGAGCAACGAGCCGACATTGATGATACGGCCACCACGCCCGCCCGCGCGCATGACGGCGGCACATTCCTGCGACAGGATGAAAGTCGCCCTCACATTCGTATCCATGATCCGTTGGAAATCCTCGACATCGCTGTCGAGCAACGGTTGCCAGTTGATGATCCCGGCGTTGCTGACGCAGACATCGATGCGCCCGAGATCGTCGGCGATGCGGCGGATCCCCGCGCGGATGGCTTCCTCGTCAGCGAGATCGAGCGGAAGGACGCTCGCCTCACCGCCTGCCTCCACGATCTCGTTGCGAACCAAGTTGAGCCTGCCCTCGTCGCGTGCGACGAGAACGACATGCGCGCCGGCTGCTGCCAAACCCTGGGCCATCGGTTTGCCGAGCCCGCGGCTTGCGCCGGTGATGACGGCGACTTTGCCTTTGAGCGAGAACAGTTCAAGCATCCTCAATCCTCCTTGCCACGTGAGCGGCTCAGTTCGGCCCATGGATCCGGCGTAGCCGAACCTTGTCGATCTTGCCGCTGGGAAGTTTCACGATTTCATCGACGAACGTCACATGGCGCGGCTTCTTGTAGCTCGCGATTTGCGTCCGGCAATGTTCGACGATTTCCTCCGGCGTTGCGGAAGCGCCGGGCTTGATCACCACAACGGCCATCACCGCCTCGCCCCACTTCTCGTCGGGGACGCCGATCACCGCGACCTCCGATACGGCGTCATGGGAGACGATGGCTTCCTCGACCTCGCGCGAATAGATGTTCTCGCCACCGGAGATGATCATGTCCTTCTTGCGGTCGACCAGGTAGAGGAAACCTTCTTCGTCGAGTTTTCCGACGTCTCCGGTATGCACCCAGCCGTCKCGCAGTGTCTCGAGTGTGGCGACCGTGTTGTTCCAGTAGCCCTTCATCACACCCGGACTGGTCAGCAGGATTTCTCCGACGCTACCTGTCGGCACGTCTTCGCCGTTCTCATCGACAATGCGGACATTGACGCGCGGTGAAGCCTGCCCAACCGACGTCAAGATAGCGCGGTCGCGATCCGATCCGTCCGGCCGATGCTGGTGGGCGAGAAGCGTCGTGCCGATGCCTTCGGTCTGTCCGAATTGCTGTTGAAACACGGGCCCCAGGAGCTTCAATCCGCGCTTTAGCACCGGGATCGGCATCGGGGCCGCGGCATACACGATCATGCGCAGGCTCGACGTGTCCGTCGTGCCGATATGCGGAGAATCGAGCAACGACTGGATCATGGTCGGCGCCATGTGCGTGACCGTGATCTTCTCCGTCTCGATCGCATCGAGGATCGCTTTCGCCTCGAAACCCTTCTGGACCACCACTGTGCCCGCACGCCAATGCTGTGCGAGCTGGATGATTTTCGCTCCGATGTGAAAGAGCGGCATCATGATGAGCAGACGATCGGCCGGTGAATTGCGCTGGTCGGATCCGAGGATCTCGGCAGCGGCGACCTGACCCGCCTGCGAGAGCATCACACCCTTCGGTCGGCCTGTCGTACCGCTCGTGTAAATCAGAAACGCGACGTCGTCCGGCGAAGGACGGAAGGGGGGTCCAGACGCATCGCCGGAGGTCAGAAGCTCCTCATAATTCGAAGCGAAGTCGATTTCGCCGTCGATGCAGACGTAATGCTCGACGCCCGTGAGCTGCGATCGCATAGCGGCAATGGTGTCGGCATAGGCCACTTCGAACAGCAACACTTTTGGAGCGCTGTCGTTGATGATGTAAACCATCTCCGGCGGCGCCAGGCGCCAATTGACCGTGGCGCAGATGAAGCCGGAGATTTCGCACGCACCGTAGACTTCCTGGAACGCCAACGAGTTCTGACTGAGGATACTCACCCGGTCCTGGCGTTTGAGGCCCAGGCGACGAAGAGCATCCGCCAGACGACTCGCACGCTGATGAAATTGCGAATGCGTGATGCGCACGTCGTTCCAGACGAATGCCGTCTCGTCCGGATATTTCCATGCATTGTTGTCGAGCATGTCGGCAAGGGTCTGCGGCACCTTCATCGGTCCTGTCCTTCCAGGCTCATCTATTCGACAATCCGACCGAAGTTGGGCTTGCGCTTTTCGCGGAAGGCCGTGAGGCCCTCTCGGAAATCGTCGCTGGCAAAGCAAAGCGGCTGCGCCATCGCTTCGAAATCGAGCACCGCCACGGGATCGCTCGACCGCTCGATCATGCGTTTCGTCAGTGCGGAAGCGAAAGTCGGAAAGGCTGCGATCTCACGCGCTCGCTCCATCGCCTTTTCCGCGATGGCATCATCCGGAACGACATCGTCCGCCAATCCGATCGCAAGGGCGTCAGGTCCCTTGAAATTGCGGGCGTAGAGCAGTGCTTGGCGCGCTTTTGCAAAGCCGATGCGCTGCTGCAATGTATACGCGATGGCGAAATCGGGCGTGAGGCCGATGCGAAGAAACGGAAAGCCCATGCTCGCGCTCTCGCCCATGACGATGGTATCGCAGGCAAGCGCAAGGCCAGCGCCGGCGCCGACGGCATGGCCGCGGACCTCCGCAATGAGTGGCTTGTCGGCTGACAAAAGCAGACGAGCGAGACGATGCGCCGACGTCATACGCTGACGCCCGACTTCGGGATCGGCGAGCGAATCCATCTTGGACAGATCCCCACCGACCGAAAAGTCCTTCAGCGCCGATGCGATGATGATCACGCGGGTTTCGGCACTGTTCAGAAGTGCCGAGAATGCAGGGAGAAGCTTATTCCTCAGTTCCTCACCCATGGCGTTGCGGGCCGCCTCGTGTTTCATCACAAGGCGCGCGATTCCATTCTCGTGTCGTTCGATATCAACGATTTCCATGGGCTCCTCCCTGCGCTTATCGGCATTTCGGAGCAGGCTACACCAATCCAAAAACTAACACTAGTTAGAAAAATCACCAATTCTGATATGTGTTCGAAACCATTTCACTGAATCGATTTGCCTCGTATAATGGTACAATCGTACAAGTCGCGAGAACGAGAGAAAGCGGAATGACAAAGAAGCTGGCCAAATCGGCCATTTCCCAGAAGCGGGTTCTCGACGCTGCAGCCAAGATATTTCGCGACAACGGCTATGCCGGCACGACGATGCGAATGATCGCTGACGAAGCCGATCTCAAAGCCGGCAGCATCTACTATCACTACAAGTCGAAGGACGAACTCATCAGCGCGGTTCTGGATCTCGGTATCCATGCGGTGATCGATACGGTCAAGGCGGCTCTCGAAGCGCTTCCTTCCGATGCGTCAGGTCGGCAACGGGTCGAGACTGCGATTCGCGCTCACCTTTCGGCGATCATCGACAATGGCGATTACACGTTGGCGACGCGCCGCGTGTTCGGTCAGGTGCCCGAAGCCATCCGCGAGAAGAACCAGCGTCTCAGGCATTCTTACGCGGCCATGTGGCAGGAGATTTTGACCGAAGCGCAGAAGCGCGGGGAGTTTCGCTCCGATACCAATCTCACGCTCGCCCGCCTGTTCATTCTCGGCGCGCTGAACTGGACTGTCGAGTGGTTCAAGCCGGGTGGTCGCAGCATCGACGAAGTGGCTCGCAATTTCTCCGCCGTCGTGGTCGACGGTCTCGTTGCCGGCTCCGACACGACCATTGAAGCCGCGCCGCCGCAAAAGAAGACGGCGACACGCACCCCGCGCATCCGCGCCTTGTAGGAAGCACCGTCGCGACGACGCGGGTGGGGAGGTCTACCCACGCACAAGAGCCCGCAGCGTGTCAGTTGTCCCGGCCGAGAATGTGGTCCGAGATGATGCGCATTTGAATCTCGGACGTGCCTTCGAAGATCTTGGTCAACCTTGCATCGCGCCAATGCCGCTCGACGGCATTGAGCGTCGTGTAGCCGCCACCGCCGTGGATCTGCAGCGCCTCACTGGTGACGCGCTCCGACATCTCGGAAGCGAAAAGCTTCACCATCGACGCTTCCTTGTCGCAGCGCACGCCTTGGTCGATTTTTTCGCACACGGCGTACATGAGCGCACGGGCGGCTTCGATCTCGGTCGCCATCGTCGCGATCTTGAAACGGATCGCCTGGAAGGATGCGATGGCCCGGTCGAACTGACGGCGCTCCTTGGAGAACTGGATCGCATCGTCGAGCCCGGCCTGCGCCAAACCGATCGAGCGCGCCGCCGTGTGCGCGCGCGCCGTCTCGAGGCCCGCGGTCGCGAGGTAGAAGGCCTTGCCCTCCTCGCCGATCATCTTGTCTGCGGTAACCCGGCACCCGTCGAAGGCCAGCTCCCAGGTGGTCCAACCGTAATACCCAATCTTGGGGATTGGATTGCCTGAGACACCCTGTGGCAGCTCTCCCCGCGGCTTCTCGACCATGAACGCCGAGATGCCGCGATGCCGCGCCTTCGGGTCGATCGTGGGGTCGGTGCGAGCGAAGACCAGAATGAAGTCGGCGCCATCCGCGAAGGTGCACCAGTACTTATTTCCCGTAATCTCCCATTCGTCGCCGACGCGTTKGGCACGGCACGAAATGTTTGCGACGTCGGATCCGGCATTCGGCTCGGAGAGTGCGAAGGCGCCGAGAAACTCTCCTCGCGCCATGCGCGGCAAATAGACCTTCTTTTGATCCGGCGTCATCGATTTCAACGATCCGATCAACGCGTTGCCGCGCGCGATCATGCTCGCCACGCTCATCCAGCCACGCGCGAGCTCTTCCGCGACAAGGCAATATTCATATGCGCCTAAGCCGAGCCCACCATATTCTTCCGGGATCAGGATACCAAAATAGCCGAGCTCGGCCATTTGATCGATCAGATCGCGGGGCATCTCGCCTTTCACCGGATCGAGCTTGTCCGCGATGGGGCGCACCCGCGAGCGCGTAAATTCGCGAGCCGATTCCTGAATCATGCGGCGTTCTTCGGACATTTCAGGCATAGGGCGATTCCTCAGGCGGGAGCTGGCCCTGGCCGAGCGAACGTCCGCCGTCGACAATCAGGACTTGACCGGTGATGTAACGATTATCGCGCGAAGCCAAAAACGACACGGCGCGCGCAATGTCCTCGGGCTGACCAATGCGGCCCAGCAACTGAAGACCGAGCATTGCTTGCTGACGTTCTGGCGTCATGTAGTGAAGCATGTCCGTGGCGACGACACCGGGCGCCACGGCATTGACGCGGATATCGCGCGGCGAAAGATCGATCGCCATTGCGCGCGTCAGTCCGACCACAGCCGTCTTCGACGCGATGTAATGCGCCAGCTGTGGCGCACCGGCGAACGATCGCGAAGCGATGTTGACGATACGCCCACCGTTGCGCATGCGCCGCGATCCCTCCTGTGCGACGACGAAGGTGCCGACTGTATTGATGTCGAAGTTCTCGCGAAAATCGTCTTCGGTCAGATCCTCGAATCGCCGCGTGCTGGTAATGGCCGCGTTGTTCACGATGACGTCGAGAGGTGCAAAGCGCTCGAGGAGATCAGAAATTGCGCCACGATCACGGATATCGACAATAGCCGATTCCACATCCGCGCCAGTCGCACGAAGGGATGCCGCCACATCGTGCACTGCATCCAACCGATCGAGCGCAAGGACGCGGTAGCCATCAACGGCAAGGCGCTCGACAATACCACGGCCGATCCCTCTGGCGGCGCCAGTGACGACCGCTGTTTCTCGCCCTTCACTCATCAGTTTGTACTCCGCGCGAGTTTCATCACGTCCGCCACTGAACTTTGCTCTTCGAACTCCGCCAACGCGACGCGCAAGTTCGCCGTCTGCCGGCCGAGCACCGGCTCGACCAATGCGTCGAACTTGCGTTCCAATTTTTCGCCCTGTCGCGCCAAGTCTAGATCGGCAACACCCGCGTCGTGACTGGTCGCGAAGCGTTTCCTATCCGAGGTTYCGATCGTTATCTCAGCCTTCGCTTCCGGATAGGAATCGTCAAAAACAATCGTCGCCATGTCGCGCAGGCGAACGAGTTCGGGGTCACCGGTTATTGCATCGTCAAAGGTCGCGATCGCCGACGTGTCGCGCCCCGCCAACGCCATGGCGACCGTCAGTCGAAGCGAGAACTTGGCTTCGAGACCGGTTTCCGGCCTGGCGATGTTACAGACGCGATCCGTGACGGGGGGCACCTGGATCGTGATGCCCTGAATGGCGTTCGACGAGGTCCCATGGCGCTCGCGCAGAGTACGGCCAGCCTCGATCGCGCCGTGAGTCAGGTAGCAGGAGGCGTGATACTTGAAGAGGTTGTTGCGGATGTGATGGTCGAGCGGCGCCGCGAGCATTGCAGCTTCCGGATTGAAATTGACACTCTGTGTCGCCRCGAGCCCTTGCTCGCATTCGAGCGCATCCGGTCGGCTGGTGAACCCACGCGCCGCGAGCCGCGCCGCTTGCAAACCGTTCTGAGCTGCCCGACCGGCGTGCAGCGGTTTGCACATGGTGCCGAACATCGATTTCAGGCCGGATGCCATCGTCGCAGCAATGCCGTAAGCGGTCGCGGATGTCTCGGCATCGAGCCCCAACAGCCGCGCGCAAGCCGCTGCGGCGCCGACGCTACCAACAGTCGCCGTCGCGTGGAAGCCATGCTGATAATGCCCGGGGCTCATCAGCGCGCCGGTGCGGCACACGACCTCGTACCCGGCGATGAAGGCCGTGATCACGTCCTTCGGAGCAGCGTCGATTTCCTCGGCGAGTGCGAGAAGGCCGGGTAGCAGAGCGACCGTCGGATGGCCGAGGATGGCCATGTTCACATCGTCGAAGTCGAGTGCATGGGACGCGGTGCCGTTGATCAAAGCAGCATTCATCGCCGAACTGCGCTCGGGCGATCCGGCGAGCGAAGCGATCGGCGTGGCGCCATCTGCGAGAAGCTCATCCCGAAGGATCCGAACCGCAGGCTCGGCGGCGCCGGGGATCGTCACGGCAAACCAGTCGAGTATGCACTGCCGCGCCACAATGATCGCAGCCTCCGGCAAATCGTCGTACCGCATGCTCGATGCGCGCGCGGCAAGCCAGCGGGTGACAGGAGGCGGGGATGCGACCACTGCCATCGTCAATTGCCCTTCGTGCCGGCATCGCCATAGAGCTGGCGCAAGATAACCTTGTTGATCTTTCCGCTCGGCAGGCGCGGTAGATCGTCGACGAACACGATCGATTTCGGTTTCTTGTAACTGGCGATCTGCGTCTTGCAGTATTCGATCAGCTCGCTCTCGGTCACCGTGTGGCCGTCACCGAGTACGCTGACCGCGCGTACCGTTTCGCCCCAGTACTCGTCCTTCACGCCGATCACCGCGACGTCCTGGATGGCGGGGTGGCTGGCCAGCGCTTCTTCGACTTCGCGGGAATAGATGTTCTCGCCACCCGAGATGATCATGTCCTTCTTGCGGTCGACCAGATAGAGAAAACCCTCATCGTCGAGGTAGCCGAGGTCGCCGGTGTGGTACCAGCCGTCGCGAAGCGCGGCGATCGTCGCCGCGCTGTTGTTCCAATAGCCGACCATGTGGCTCGCCGTGCGGGTGAGGATCTCGCCGGGCTGGCCGACCGGCAGCTCCCGTCCTTCGTCGTCGACGATCTTCACGTCGACGTTGGGAGCGGCCTGACCGATAGATCCGAGCCGCTTGATGTCCGCCGGCGTTCCATCGGGCTTGTGCTGCCGTTTGTGCAAAGTCGTTCCCCCACCCTCGGTCATGCCGTACAGCTGGAGAAAGACCGGCCCGAGGAGCTTCAAGCCACGCCGCAAGAGCGGCGCCGGCATCGGCGCGGCCGAATAGCAAATCGTATGCAGAGCGGAGAGATCGGCTTTCTCGATCTCAGGTTGATTGAGCAGCGCCTGTACCATCGTCGGCGCCATATGAGTCATGGTCACCTTTTCGCGCACGATGGCGTCGAGAATCTCAGGCGGCTTGAAATCGTGATGCAACACGACGCTGCCGCCGCGCAGATGGACGCCGAGTTGGAGGAACCGTGCGCCGACGTGAAAGACCGGCATCATGAGTTGCAGCCGATCAGACACGATCAGGCCGAGCTCGGTCGCCATGAGCTGGGCGATGGCGATATCGCCGCGATGGCTGCGCATCACACCCTTCGGCCGCCCGGTCGTGCCGCTGGTGTAGATCAGGTGCATGATGTCGTCGGGCAGCGGCCGCGTCGGTGCACCGGCGGTTTCGCCGGTGGCAAGAAAGGTCTCGTAGTCCTCGGCCCATTCCGGAACGGTTCCGCCGAAACAGACATAGCTCTCGATGTGCGGCAGGCTCGCTTTGATCTGCTCGACTTTCTCGGCGTACTGAGCTTCAAAGATCAGAATGCGCGGCGTCGAGTCGGTCAGGATGTAGATCAGTTCCGGCGGCGCGAGGCGAAAGTTGACGGTTGCCGCGATGTACCCTGCGAGCTCGCAAGCACCGTATACCTCCATGAATTCCAACGTATTCTGCGAAAGGATCGACACCCGATCCTGCGGCCGCAGACCCTTGTTGTAGAGCGCCGCCCCCAAGCGGTTTGACCGATCGTGAAGCTCCCGAAACGTGACGCGGCGATCGCCATAGACATAGGCCGTCTCGGCCGGGAATTTGTGCGCGTTGTTCCTGACAATGTCACCGAGTGTTTCGATCATCCTGTCGCCTCCCTTTCGCCGGTGCTTCAGGCCTTCGGCAAGCCCATGCGGTTGGCGATGTTGTTCTTTTGTATCGCCGTTGATCCGCCAATGATCGGCATCAACAGCATGTCGCGGACGTGACGTTCCATATCGAAGCCACGGGCATAGCCATACGCGCCCATGATTTTCTGGCAGGTGAGAACAATGTCCAGTCCGGTCTCGCAGACGAACATTTTGGCCATGGATGTCTCGACGCTGCAAGGCAGATTGTTGTCTGCGAGCCAGCAGCCGCGGTAGAGCATGAGCCGTGCCGAGGCGAGTTTGGTCTGCACGTCCGACAGCATGTGGCGGATCGATTGTACGGCGCAGATGCGCTGGCCGAACTGGCGCCGCTGCTGCGAATATTCCCAGGCGTCGTCGACGGCTTGCGCAGCGATTCCCAACGCCATGGCGGCGACTTCCAGCTTCTCGACTTCGAGGGCCGGGCCGGCGAGTTTCGACCAGCCCTGGTTCCAGCCTTCCTCACCGCCCACAACATCCTCGATCGGAATCTCGACATTGTCGAACGTCACGTCGTTGGTGTTCAGTCCCCGCGCCCCGAGGGCCGGAATGTGTTGCATCGTCACGCCCTTTGCCGTCGGCGGGATGAGCACGAGGGAGAGGTTCTTGTAGCGCGCCCCGGGTTCTCCGGAGCGCACCAGGGCGTAAATATAATCGGCGATTTCGGCGCCCGAACACCAGCGCTTGTTGCCGTTGATGACGACCTTGTCGCCCTTGCGCTCGGCGCGTGTCGAGACGCTTGCCAAGTCGGAGCCGACATCCGGCTCGGACAGACCATAAGCGAAGAGAAGTTCACCATTGGCGAGGCGCGGCAACAGCCGTTGCTTCTGTTCGTCGTTTCCAGATGCAAGGATGTTCATGCTGCCGTAGCACGCGTTCATCAGGAAGAGCGTGCCAATAACCATGGAGCGTCGCGAAAGCTCTTCGACCGTCACCATTGTGGCAAGTACATCGCGACCGGTGCCGCCGTATTCCTCCGGCACCGTCATGCCGCAGACGCCGAGATCGCGGATCTGGTCCATCAGCGCGCGCGGAACCCGATCTTCCTCGTCCCACTTCGCCATCTGCTCGCGAGGGGCGTGCCGCTCGAGCATGCGTCGAATGCTCTCGCGAAGCATGCCGATATATTCGGGTTCGCCGAAATCCATATCTTCCTCCCGGTGCGCGGTTCTGCGCTTTGCTCTTGCCGCAGGTTCAGCCCCGGTCAGGCTCCCGTGAAGACCGGCTTGCGCTTCTCACTGAACGCCTTGATCGCTTCGAGATGATCGCCGGTGCGGTTCGACAGAGCCTCATAGGCCATGCAGGTATCCATCATGGAGTGGGCGAGCTGCTTCAGGCCGATATTGATGGCCGTCTTCGTCCACTTGATCGACTTCATCGCGCCGGATCCGATCTTCTTTGCGAAGGCGTCGACCTTCTCGTCGAGTTCGCTCGCCGGCACGGCGTAGTTGATGAGCCCCATCGCGGCGGCGTCTTTCGCATTGATGAGGTCCCCAGTCAGGAGATATTCCTTGGCCCGTGCATAGCCGATCAGCTGCGGCCAGATGACCGCGCCACCGTCACCGGCGGCCAAGCCGACGCGAACGTGCGGGTCGCCGATGCGCGCGTGATCCGCCGCGAAGATCACATCGCAGAAGAGTCCGATCGTCGCGCCCAGACCCACCGCGTCGCCGTTCATCTTGCAGATCAGCACCTTCTCGCAATCCAGTATGCCGAATACGACCTTCTTGGCTTCCATGATCGAAAGCTCGAACATTTCAGGCTTGTCGTACATTTCCTGCATGCCGGCGATATCGCCGCCCGCGCTGAAGGCCTTCCCCGCGCCGGTCAGGATCACGACGTCGATGGAGTGGTCCATGCCGAGATCGTAGAAAACCCGCGAGGTCTCCTCGTGCATGGCAGCCGTCATGGCGTTCAGCACTTCAGGCTTGTTGAACGTCACTGTCATCGTGCGCCCGGCCTTGTCGAACTTGATGTACTTGTAGGCTGAGTAGTCCACCATCTGATCCTCCCGGGAGTTGCGGGAGGGTATCCTGTCCCGCATTGTTTTCTAACAGTAGTTCGAAAAAATCCTCAGTTCAAGTCCCGCGTCGTGGCACGACGAGGGCATCGAGCGCGACGACGCCCTCGCCTTTCGGCAGCACGAGAACGGGATTGAGATCGATCGTCTCGACGTCGTCCGCATGGGCGGCCGCGAATTGCGAAACGTTGACCAGCACATCCGCCAACGCGTCGATATCGGATGGCGGCGCGCCACGGACGCCCGAAAGCAGCGAGCGCCCGCGAATGTCGTCGATCATGCGCAGCGCTTCTTCCTTGCCGAATGGCGCGAGCCGGAACGTCACGTCCTTCAAGACCTCGACATGGACGCCGCCGAGGCCGAACATGACGGCGGGGCCAAAGACCGGATCGCGGCTGACGCCGATGATGGTCTCGACGCCTTTCTTCGCCATCGGCGCGACGAGCACACCCTCGATTTTTGCATCCGGGCGATGCTGCGCCGCGCGCGCCATCAACGTCGCAAAGCCTTCGGTCACGCCAGCCTGGTCCGTCAGGCCGACAAGGACGCCGCCGATTTCGGTCTTGTGCTCGATATCGGGTGAAACGATCTTCATCACGACCGGGTATCCGGTGGAACCAGCCGCGGCCGCGGCTTCGTCCGCGCTCGTCACGAGATGCTCGTTCAGAAACGGGATGCCCGCCTTGCCCAGCAGGGATTTGGCCGCATGTTCGGACAGCGCCCCACCGCCCAGCGGATTGGCTGCGGATACCGGCCCTGCGGCGGCCCTTCGGTCGAAGGATCCGACGAAACGCGTCAACGCCGAGAGTGCGAGAACGGCCCGGTCGGAATCCTCGAAGACCAGAAACCCACTCTCTTCATAGGATCGCACCACATCGTCGTCACCGATCATTGAAAGTGCGATCAACCGATCCGGGAACCGAGCGCAACCGTCGGCGATCGCCTTCTTCAACGGCCCTGAAAGCGTGCGCGTGTTGGGGACTGTCGAGAAGAAGCCGATGAGCGCGTCGTAACCGCCTTCGTCGAGAATGACCTCCAAATTCTTGGCCAGGAGATTCATGTCGTTCAGCGCCTGCGCCGTCGTATCGACCGGATTCTCCACCGACGCGAAGGGCAGCAATTCCTTGAGCTTCCTCTGCGCGGCAGGAGGCATCGGCGCGACATCGAGGCCGTGCTGCTCCGCGGAATCGGAAATCAAGACGCCGGCTCCGCCCGAGAGGGTGACGACGCCGAGCTTATTGCCTTGCGGGAAGATTCCGCGGGCGCAAGCATAGGCCACGTCGATCTGCTCTTCGGTCGTCGCGGCGCGGTGCACACCGTATTGACGGAAAAGCGCGTCATAGATCGCATCGGAGCCGGCCAGGGACGCCGTGTGCGAACTCGCCGCCTTCGCGCCGACAGCCGATCGACCGACMTTCATCATGACGATCGGTTTGCGATTCTTCTGAGCGAGTTCCAACGCTGCGCGAAAGCGCGCACCGTCGCGCACACCTTCCACATAAGCCATGATGACTTTGATATCCGGCTGGGCAGCCATCCACTCGAGACATTCCGAAACGTCGATATCTGCTTCGTTGCCCGTCGTGATCCAATAATTGATGCCGATGCCGCGCCGGCGCGCCAGGTAGGCGATATGCGAGCCATATGCGCCGCTCTGACTGATGATGCCGAGCGGCCCGGGCTTTGGCATCTCCTTGTCGAGGGATTGCGTGAACGTGCCGTAGAATCCGATCTGCGGATTGAAGATGCCGAGGCAGTTGGGCCCGAGCAGACGCAACCCTCCCGCTCGCGCCACGTCGCTGATCCGCTTCTGAATGGCGAGGCCTTCTTCGCCGCTCTCGGCATAGCCAGCGGAGAAAATGACCGCGCCGCGCACCCCCTTCTCGATACATTCCTTGACTGCCGCTTCGGTGAGGCCGGCTGGCACCGCGATCAGCACGATGTCCGGCACCTCGGGCACCGCGGTGAGTGTCGGATAGGCCTTGAGGCCTTGCACCGTCTCGCGGTTCGGATTGACCGGGTAGATCGGGCCCTTGAAGCCACCTTCAAGAAGATAGCGCACCGGGCGCCCCGAAATGCGGTTGCCGTCATCCGATGCGCCGAGAATCGCCACTGATTGGGGGCGGAAGAGACTGTCGAGACTGTTGGCCATCATGTGCTTCATTCTTCGTGCGCCTCAGAAACTGACGCCGTTTGCGATCAAGTCGCGGGMGATGGTACGTCGCTGGATTTCGCTGGTGCCGTCGGGGATGCGCATGGAGCGGGTGAATCGGTAGCCCGCCTCGAGACGCAGTTCGTTCGTCAGCCCCATGCCGCCATGAACTTGCATGCAGCGATCGAAGACGCGGTTGGCCGCCTCCGTGCAATGCAGCTTGACCATGGAGGTTTCGGCGAGCGCGCGCTCTCCACGCTCGAGTTTCAACGCACAATCGATCAGCATGGTCTCCGCGGCATAGATGTCCGCCGCACTATCTGCGATCAGGATTTGCACCGCCTGATGCTCGCCGATCGGCAAGCCGAACGTCTTGCGGACCTTTGCGTATTCGACTGCCTGGACGAGCGCCCAGCGCGCTAGACCGATGCAGGTCGCGGACAGACCGAGTCGACCAGTGTTGACGCCCTGCAGCGCGACCTTCAATCCCTGATCGACGGCACCCAATCGGTGGTCGTCCGCGACGCGCAATCCATCGAAAGCGAGAATTCCGATCTCTGCTCCGAGCTGTCCCATGATCGGAATGGTGGAGACGGCGGAAAAGCCAGGCGACTTCGTATCGACGAAGAAACCGGTGATCCCACCTTTGCGTTGTGCTGCGAGTTCCGGATCTGTCACGGCGAATATCATCGCGTAATCAGCGTAAGGACCGTTGGTGATCCATTGCTTGGAGCCGGTAATGATCCAACCGTCGCCGTCGCGGACGGCACGCGTCTTCATCGCGAACACGTCGGAGCCGGCATCGGGCTCGCTCAAGCCGAAGCAGAGAGTCTTGTCGCCGCTCGCAAGGCCTGGAAGATAACGATCACGCAGCGCTGGATCGAGATTCCTGAGAACAGGCGACAATCCATTCGTGAACGGCGACGGGATCACGACCGGATGAACGAGAACGCGTCCCGGACCGCAATGGCTCGACAAGAGCGCATTGAGATAGACCGCCGCCAGCGGTCCGAGGCCACCACCGCCGATCTCTTCGGGCCCGAACATCGTGTAGAATCCCTGTTCGGCGGAGCGCATACGCACCTCGCGCCTCAAAGATTCCACCTGCGGAGTGAAACGTCCCAATTCGTCGAAGATCGTGCGCTCGCTCGACAGGAGCGCCTTGTTGGCGTCCTCCAACGGAACGATCACCTGATCGACGAAGCGGATCAGGCTTTCGCCGACCGCGACAATGTCTTCGGGGACATGCGTCGATTTCATCTCAGGCCTTGTCCAGCGTGAATTTCGGCAAGGTGATTTCCGGCGTCACGTCATCGAAATGAACCGTCACCCGATCACCGATGCGCACCGTCTCGACGTCATCCGTCACGATATTTGTCAGCATGCGCGGACCCTCATCAAGGGCGATCATCGCGATGACATACGGAACGTCGGCAGCGAAGACCGGACCCGCGGGCTTGCGCGCGATCGTGTAGGAATAGATCTCGCCCTTGCCGCTGACATCCGTCCATTCGAGATCGGCTGAGTGGCAGTGCGGGCACAATTCGCGCGGATAGAAATGATGCTTGCCGCAGGACAGGCAGTGCGGGATCGACAGGCGATGCGCGCGCGTCGCATCCCAGAACGGCCGGGTGCCAGGATCGATGACGGGAATGGGCTTTTCGTAGTTCGTGCTATCGGACATCGCGAAGCCCTCAATGGTTTGCGAGGATGACGGTGCTGCCGGACGACAATGTCCCACCGGTTCCGTGGACAAGCGCCGTCTTGGCGCCTTCGACCTGGCGATCGTCGGCCTCCCCTCGAAGCTGCCGCACCGCTTCGATGATAAGAAAGATGCCGTACATGCCAGGGTGGCAATACGACAGCCCCCCGCCGTTGGTATTGAGCGGGAATGCACCGCCGGGTGCGGTGCGTTGTCCGGCGACGAAACGGCCGCCGGCGCCCCGCTCGCAGAAGCCGAGGGCTTCGAGCGTCATCAGAACGGTGATGGTAAAGCTGTCGTAGCATTCGACAACGTCTATCGAATCGTGAGTGATGCCTGCCATGTCGAACGCGGCCCGGCCGGACATTTCGGCGGCGGTCAAGCGCGCGAGATCTGGCATCGCGCCAATGCTCCAGTGGGTGTGAGCCTCACCGTAACCGCGAATGTTGATCGCCCGGCATCCATGCGCCTTTGCGTTGTCGGCCGTCGTCATGACCACCGCGCCCGCGCCGTCGGTGACAAGGCAGCAATCGAGCAGTTTCAGCGGATCCGAGATGGGGGTGGATTTCATCACGTCGTCGATGGAGATCGGATCGCGCATCGTCGCGGCCGGATTGAGGCTCGCCCATTTGCGTGTTGCGACCGCGATCTCGGCCAATTGCTCCTGCGTCGTGCCGTGCTCATGCATATGGCGCATCGTCGCGAGAGCGTAGCCGCCGACAGGCTGTGGAATCCCCCAGACATTCTCGAACTGCATGGTGAGAATGGAAGGACGGCCGCCGAGCGTCCGGCTGCGCTCGCTCTTCTGCGTGCTGCCATAGACAATCAGAGCCACGTCGCAATAACCGGCTTCGATGGCCATGGCCGCGTGCGCCACGTGTGCTTCAAAGGCCGATCCGCCGATATTCGTGGTGTCGGCGAAACGCGGAAAAATGCCGAGATACTCGCCCAATGTCACGGACGGCAGCTGACCGGGTCCAGGCACGCCCCACAGGCCCGCGACAAGCAGCCCGTCGACATCGCGCATGGCGATGCCCGCATCGTCCATCGCCGCCTTTGCCGCGCGCGCTTGGACCTGCAGGACGGAACCTCCGCCGACCACCTTTCCGTCCTTCAGGGGGACATCGCCGATGCCCACGATCACTGCTTCACGCGCCATGATTCATGCTTTCCTTGTCGATTCAAAGGGCTGCGTGGCGGTACCGGCGAGGACCTGGCGCTCGCCGGCGGTGCAAATCAGCCTGATGCGCGCGGCCGTTCCGGCTTCGCGAGAAACGATTTCTTCGACCACTCCCGAAATCGTTAGCGTATCGTCGGCGAAAACCGGACCAATGAACGTAATGTCGATCTCTCCGCACGCGTCGAAGACGCCATCGCTCCACGTGTTCAACAGCTGCGCGACCAAGGCGAGTGTCATGAGACCGTGCGCGATGGTGCGGCCAAACGGGCCCGTGCGGGCGAATTCGGGGTCGACGTGGATCGGGTTGAAATCACCGGATGCCTTCGCGTAGTCGTCGATCATCCTTTGGGTGATCTGCCGGCTAAGCACAGGGAGTTTTTCTCCCACGACGAGAGAGCCCGCTGTTCGCGCGGCGCCTGCCGTCAGGCGAGAGGGAGCCGGGCTCATTGATCCTTCCCCCAGATCGAGGTGATGCGACCGCTGGCGGCGAGACTTCCATCGCTGCCGCGCGCCTCGAAATCCGAGACGACATAGGGCCGCTCCTTGCGGACATATTTGTCGACGACACGGGCCTGTATTCCGAGAGTTTCGCCAACGGTGAGCGGGCGATGAAACCGGATGGCCTGCTTGGCATGGATGCCGCCCGGCGGGGAGCGCCGCGCCATCAACAGATCGATCAGATAGACCGAGGCCACCATCGAGGGCGCCCGGCGCCCGCCGGTGCCGTCGTAGAGACCGGAATCGTTTCCGGTGGCGGCGAGAAATCCGTCCACCACCGCGGCGCTGACTTCGAAGGCCAGCGGCGTCGCCGGATAGACGTCGCCGATCTCGACTTCGTCATAGCGCTGAAACGTTTCCATCGTCAGACCGGCATCCAGGAGAACACATCGCGCGACATTTCGAGCGGGATGAACGACGTCTTGAGCGTGGGAAGCAGATGATCGCGGAGCGTCTCGGGCGTCCATCCCTCCGAACGATGAACCGAGCGCAACGGACGCGGCTGGCTCATCAGGAAGACCTCATTGCCGCGCACCGCCAGGATCTGCCCGTTGACGGGCTTCGCGGCATCGCTGGCGAGGAAGACCGCGACGGCGGCAGTCTTGTCCGGCGTCAGCATCTTCAAGGTTTTCAGGCGCTCCTCCTGGTCCGGCGTATTCGGTATCGAGCCGACCATGCGGCTCCAGGCGAAGGGCGAAATGCAGTTGGATCGAACATTGAAGCGCGCCATGTCGAGCGCGAGCGACTTCGACAATCCGACGATCCCCATCTTGGCTGCCGAATAGTTCGCCTGGCCGGGATTCCCGACGAGACCCGAGGTCGACGTCATGTGGACGAAGGTTCCGCTCTCTTGCTTCCGGAAATGCTCCGCGGCGGCACGGCTGACATTGTAGCTGCCGTAGAGATGGACTTTGATGACCGAGTCCCAGTCCTCGTCCGTCATCTTGTGGAAGATGGCGTCGCGCAGGATTCCGGCGTTGTTGACGACGATGTCGATCTTGCCGAATGTCTCCACCGCTCTATCCACCATGGCGCGGGCTTGGGATGATTCGGAAACCGAACCGAAATCGGCGACGGCTTCACCACCCGCCTCCTTGATCTCGCGGACGACTTCGCGCGCCGGAGCGTCGGTTTCGTCGTTGCCGTCGAGTGAGACGCCGCGATCGTTGACGACGACCTTCGCTCCGTAAGACGCCATCAGCATGGCAACTTCGCGGCCGATGCCGCGCCCCGCACCCGTGACGAGCGCCACCTTGTTTTCCAGCATCTTTTCCATTCTACGCGCTCTCTGGTTGGTATGTTTTGATTTCAAACTTTTGTTCGATTTGAAGACGGACTGCCTCGGCTAGCTCGATAGAGATCGGCGTCCTTGCGACCGCTCGTCCGTCAGATCATCCAGCGACCACCGTCAACGACGACAGACTGACCGGTCATGTAGCGGGAATCGTCGCTGGCCAGGAACGCCGCGGTCGCGGCAATGTCTTCAGGCTCGGCGAAGAAACCAAGGGGAATCGATTTGCGGATTTGTTCGAGAATCTCATCGGAAATGCGCTCGATCACGCGGGTCTTCGTAACGCCGGGGCAAACGGCATTGACGTTCACCTTGAACGGCGCGAGTTCGCGCGCGAGCGAACGGGTGAAGCCGATCACGCCCATCTTCGCTGCGGCGTATTCCGACAACCCGATTTCGCCCGCCATACCGGCATTCGACGCGACGTTCACGATTTTGCCCCGCCCAGCCTCGCGCATCGAGGGTACGACTTGGCGCGACGCGATCAGCGTCGACATCAACGAGACGTTCAGAATGAAACGCCAGACATCGGACGACGATGCGTAGAATTCCGATGCGCGCTCGCGCGCACTTTGTCCGACATTGTTCATGAGAATGTCGACAAAGCCGGCTTCCGCATAGATGCGCTTGAAGGCGTCCGTCACGACCTGTTCATCGGTGCAATCGCCCGTAATCGCCAGCACCTTCGCGCCGGCCTCGCGCGCTTTCTCGGCCGTGGCGGCGAGGCTCTCTTCCTCCAGATCAAGGATGGCGACGTTCGCGCCTTCTGCCGCGAAGCGCAGTGCACTGGCGCGACCAATTCCGTTTCCCGCGCCCGTGACAACGGCCAACTTACCTTCGAGACGACGCATCGCTTTCCTCCTCCTCAGCCAGCCGAACCGAACAAGTCAGGGCGCGACCGGCTGTAACCTCGCTGCACTATGGCAGCTTCTTCCCAAAAACTAACACTCGTTCGAAAATGGCGCAAGTATCGATTTCCACCGCGTTCGATTTTGCAGCACGTTCAGTTTTACACCGGTGCCGGAGCGGCGCGGTATCTCACGGTCGAGATCGCCACACTGGCAAGCATCAAGGCTACTCCGGCAAAGCTCTGGACGGTGAGCGGCTCTCCCAGAAAGACGGAGCCGCAGAGCACGGCGACCGCCGGCACGAGATAATTGTTGTAGGACGTCAGGGTCGCGCCGGCGCGTTTCACCAGCGCGAACAGAAGCATGCTCGACGCTGCGGTGTTGACCAGCGCCAAGACGAGCACCGCCCCCACGACATCGTTGGGCGGAAAGGTGAGCGGCGGCCCCTCGAGGACCAGCGCGAGGGGGATCGTCCAGAGCGCGGCGGCGATCAGCGACGCCGTCGTCACCGTCACCGGATCATGCTGTCTGACCAGTCTCAAGGAGAAAAGCGACCCGGAGAACACGACGGCGGCGGCGATCGCTGCCGTCGCCCCGCGCGCACTGGCTCCAAACGAGAGAAAAGCCTCCGGCCCGAACAAGACGACGATGCCGACCAATCCCACCGCGATGCCGGCATAGTTTCGCCCTGTCGGATATTCACCCCAAGCCGTCGCCATGAGCGCCGTGATCAGCGGCACCAGGGCCATCGTCGTGGCTGTCACCGACGAGTGGACATAGGACACGGAGAGCGCGATGAGGCTTAGGGGCGCCGCGTTGACTGCGAGGCCGACGACCGCGAAAGCGCCCACATCGCGCCAGCTCAATCGCATGCCGCCACGCATCGCCGTCACGACCAGCATGGCGAGCATCGCAATCGACGTACGTAGCGCAATCAATGTGAACGGCGGGACGGCACCAAGCGCGATTTTGGTGAACATGTAGGATGTGCCCCACGTGAGGCTGATCGACGCGAGAAGAACATATTCGATCGGCCCAGGCGCAGGCATCCGTGCGGCGGTCTGATTGGTGGACATGGCCCGCCCTTGCTGGTTATAAAAACGAACATTTGTTAGAATTGTCAACAAATCAAGCCGGATCTGCGGGAGAAGCGACCATGGTGAGACGAATTCTGGTGACCGCGGCCACGGGAACCGTGGGCGGCGCAGCGATGCGTCTCCTCGCGAGCGACGCAAAAGCTGGCCGAATCGAGTTGATCGGCGCAGCGCGCAGCTCCGCCAGCGCAGATCGGCTGCGCAATGCTGGCTTCTCCCCTGTTCCCTTCGACTATGATCGCCCCGAGACATTGGCTCCGGCGCTCGCGGGCGTCGATTCGGTTTTCCTGATCACAGGGTACACGGTGGACATGCTGATCCACTCCAAACGTCTGCTCGACGCTGCCAAGGCCGCTGGCGTGCGCCACATCGTCCATCTCGGCGCGCTCGCGTCGGATGACACCCCGCATGCGCATTTCGGGTGGCACCAGCTGATCGAGCGCGCGATCGAGTCGATGGGATTCACATTTACGCATTTGCGACCCAATTTCTTCATGGACACCGTCTGGTCCGGCCTGCGGCACAAGCCGGACCGTATCGTGCATTTCGTCGGCGATCGTACGGTCAGTTGGATCTCGTCGGAGGATATTGCGGCCGTCGGCGCGGCCGCTCTGCGTGATCCGGACAGGCACGGCGGGCAAACCTATCCCCTCGCCGTCGAAGCGCTTTCGCTCGCTGGGGTCGCGGCGCTCCTGTCTGAGGTGACGCAGCGCCCGGTGGAATATCGCCCGCGCGCAGCCGCCGAGCTTCTGCCGATCCTGCTCAGGCAGGGCATGGAGCCCACCTACGCCGCGAGCCTCGCTGGTGGCGTTACAGCGATCGAGGCAGGCACCATGCCGCTTTCCGACGCCGTCTACGACGCCGTCCAGACAGTCACCGGCCGCGCTCCGATTGGCTGGCGCGCCTTTGCCGAAGCGAGGAAAGGCGAACTCGTCCAGCCCTAGGCACGATGACGAACGTTTTGATCAGAGTGTGCGGCCGATCAATTCTTTCATGATCTCATTCGTGCCCGCATAGATCCGTTGGACGCGCGCATCGGCGTAGGCGCGGGTGATCGGATATTCCCACATGAAGCCGTAGCCCCCATGAAGCTGAAGGCATGCGTCGAGCACCTTGCCCTGCATTTCGCTGGTCCACAATTTCACCATCGCGGCGGTGGTCGTGTCGAGTTTGCCTTCGAGCACCAGTTCGAGACAGCGATCGAGGAATATCCGGCCGACCTGCACCTCGGTTTTCATCTCGGCGAGCGTGAAGCGTGAGTTCTGGAACTCGATCACCGCCTTGCCGAAAGCCCGTCGGCTTTTCGTATATTCAATGGTCCAATCAAGCGCCGCCTCGCAACATGACACTGCCTGGATGCCCACATGCATGCGCTCCCAGGCGAGTTCCTGCATCATGTAACCGAAACCCTTGCCCTCCTCGCCGATGAGGTTTGTTGCCGGAACGCGCACGTCGTTGAAAAAGAGCTCGGAGGTATCCTGCGCTTTGGTGCCGAGCTTCTTGAGTCGACGGCCGCGCTCGAACCCGACGCGGTCGGCTTCGACCATCACGAGACTGATGCCGCGCGCGCCTTCACTGCGATCGGTCTTGCAGGCGACAAGGAAGAGATCCGCCGTCTGACCATTGGTGATGAACGTCTTTTGACCCGAAACGATGTAATCATCGCCGTCACGGATCGCCGTCGTCCGGATCGCCTGCAGATCCGATCCGCCGCCCGGCTCCGTCATGGCAATCCCCGCAATGTAGTCGCCGGTCGTCATCTTCGGCAGCCATGCGCGTTTCTGTTCAGCGGTTCCGTAATGGTGGATGTAGGGCGCGACAATGTCGGAATGGAGCGGAAATCCGAGTCCGGTCAGATTGAGCCGGGCCTGTTCTTCCATCAGAATGATCGAATAACGACGGTCCGCGCCGACACCGCCCCATTCTTCCGGAATGGCGACGCACAGGAAGCCCTGCTCGCCCGCCTTCTTCCATGCCCAGCGCGGGACCTCTCCTTTTTCCTCCCATTCCTCATGGTGCGGAGCCAGCTCGCGTTCCATGAACCGACGGACGGATTCACGGAACATCTCGTGCTCTTCGGAAAACAGGGTGCGCGCGATCATTTTTCCCTCCGGCGAAGTGTTGGCATTCGCGGTATCCGTCACGTCTATTTTTCCGGCCTGACGCGAATATTTGGTTGTCATTTTCTAACATTCGTTTGAATTTAAATGCAAGCCGGATTAGCCTGAGGTTTCCGGACCCGCCTCGAGGAGCCTGCTCGAATGATCGTTGAAAAACGCACTTACACGTTCCATCCCGGCAAGGTGCACGAATTCCTTGCCCTTTACGAGGCGGAGGGGTTGGCGCTGCATACCAAATACCTCCCGATGATCGGCTACTTCGTCTCGGAGATCGGGACGCTGAACCAAGTCATCACCATGTGGGGGTACGAGAGCATGCAGCAGCGCGACGATTTGCGGGCGAAACTCTATGCTGATCCGGAATGGATTGCGTTCGGTCCCAAGAC
>NZ_JBFUKD010000002.1:0-51098 GCF_056401005.1 Microvirga sp. P4_G7
CAACTACCCGACAGTCCCCCGCGGCGAGGAGCGGTTACGGATCACACCCACCCCCCTCCACACCGAGGCGCATATTGCCGCGCTGGTGTCGGCGCTCGTGGAGGTCTGGAATGCCCTGGGACTCCCCCTCGATCCTAAAGCCGCCGCGGAGGCCGCCGCCTGAGGGCGCGGCCCCTAGCCTGCACGACACTTGTGCCTCTCGGAAACGCCCGAACAAATTTCACATTCAAACTTGCGCCGGCCGTCGCCCTGTGGCACTAACCGGCCCGCTTCAACAGCGCGCTGCCGTAGCTCAGTGGTAGAGCACTCCCTTGGTAAGGGAGAGGTCGAGAGTTCAATCCTCTCTGGCAGCACCATTTAATTTCATTGAAAATCAATTAGTTAGATCATAGGGCAGCTCAAAACTGAGCTGCCAATTTTTGCTCATGCACGCGGAACAAAGCGCGAAAAGTCGTGCAGATCCGTGCAAAATCCGTGCACGTAAATCGGTCTTTGTTCACGTCTCGCGCTGCCACCGATTTCGAAGTCGCTCTTCGATCGCTTCGACGTAGGCTCCGGCCAACGATGGCGGCGCTCCCGGCATATGGAAAGCGCGGTGCGCGTCACGCGCGATCGATAGCAGCATACCCATCGTGACAGGCGAATCGTCGGTGAAGGCTTGGCGTTCTACGCGCACGTCCTCGGTCGCGGCGTCTTGGCGCCGCGTTGCAGCTTCAAACATTTTTGGCAGTCCCCCATGACCCGGCCTGGTGGCCGGGGTTCCCACAGGTTTGCAGACCGATGTACGCGACACCGGCACACCCAAGGGTGTCCCGTGGCCCCGGCCGAAGGGCCGTTGCCGTCGCGTATTGGTCGGGCTGCAAATCCCGGTCCGCGCTCTTTCTGAGCGGACCGTAGGGATATATCACGTTGCGTTCGCCGCCTTCAATTTCGATCCGGCGGGCGGCGCATCAGCAAAAGGACGGGATATCGCAAAAGCGATGGAAACCTAAAATATCGCGCGCAAGGCGCATAGGATAAATTGCTTAAGACTTTGATCTTATCGCGCGGCATCCGCGCTTAGCGGTGCTGTATGAGCAGCCGAGCCGTCTCGCTACTTCCCCGGCCGTCAGGGATGGCTCAGACGCCAACAGCGTGGAGATCGCTTCCCGGAACACCGCAGGCCGCCCCTGCCCGGCCCAGGGGTTCCTCACGCGATCCTCCGCAGCGTCGAGGAGGTTCATTTCGAACCGCCCGTTGTGCCCCGGCATGAACGTTGCCCGGTTGGCCGTGCGGATAAGGTCGATCAACGTGCCGAGCGTGACAACCTGCTCGGAAGGGGTAGAGGCGGCTCTGCTCGTCATTGGTCTCTTTCCACGATTTTCGTTAACTGTGGAAACGGTAATCGTGATTCGCCACAACGTCAATGATAAGCGTGCACGTTGACGAAAATCGTTATTTTGCTAATAAGAAACTATGACAATAACACCGGCACAATCTCGCGCAGCGCGCGGACTCCTTGAGTGGTCTCAAACCGAGTTGGCTACAAGGGCCGGCCTCAGTGAGAGTACGATTCGAGATTTTGAGAAGGGCAGGCGAACGCCTTCTGAATCTAATCTTGATGCTATTGAGCAATGCCTCGTTTCGGGGGGTATCTTGTTTGTGCCCGACGAAGGAAGGGAGGGCGGCCCCGGCGTGCGGTTCAGTTTTGACGTCCGCAGTGCAAAAATCGCCCGCGTCGAACGGCATCTAGCCGCGTATGTCACTTTGGAGAGGGGCCTCGAAAAACTGCTTCTTGACGACGACGAGGAGGACGCGGGAATCAAGTCTATCTTGGATGAGGCCTATCGCGCACGCTGCAAAACGGAAGAGCTTCTTTCCAAGTTGAAGAAAGAGTAGCGATTCGACTCCCTCCCGACTCCGCGTTATGTTCTCTTTTTGTTCACGGGAGAGAGGACATGGACGAGTCGTGGACACTGACGCGCCTACAAGGCGCGGGATGGTCCGACATCGAGGGGTATTGCCCGCACTGCCGCCTTCTGTATGTCAGGCCCATAGACCCTTTGGTCGAGGAATTCGGCAATTTGCCGTTTGGGGAGTTCGCCAGCCGACTGATTTGCCGGGAGTGTTGGGCGCGGATGGAGAATGCCCGCCCCTGCCTGCATGGCTCCGCGAAGTACGAGGCGCCGAAACATCTGAAATGGCCGACTGAAGGTGTCTGGCCGAGCTAGACAGGCCCGATGTTACTCTGGCACTGTCGCGATAGGGAGATAGTCCATGGCCGTAATCAATTGGCAGAAGCCAGAGCAGCGTCTCAATCCACAAACCCAGTCGCGGTACGATGCCGGCTTTGATCTAAGGGAGATCTTTCGCCCGTTCGCGTACATCGAAGATGCGTCGCAATACAGCTTCAAGGCGTTCACGGCGGCAACCACCTATTTCAACATGGCGATCGATAAGTACGTCGGGATTTTCTACGGCTACACCGATGAAATTACCGGCGGCTTTGCAACGTCGCTAACGCGGACGGGGCAAGGAACGATCTCAGATATAAGCATCGACTATAAGGATATAGCTTCCGCCGCCGCGACCGCTAGCAAAACCGACGACATGGCCGTGTGGGAAAAGGCCCTGTCGGGCAACGACACCATTACAGGCACCAAGGTTAACGACCGCCTCGAGAGTTTTGCGGGCGACGACAAGCTAACGGGCGGAGGCGGTGCCGACGTGCTGACGGGCGGCAAGGGAGCCGACACGTTCATCTTTAAGACGACGAAGGATAGCACCGTCGCCGCCAGTGGCCGCGATACGATCTATGACTTTGTTCGGTCACAGAAAGACAAGATCGACGTGTCCGGCATCGACGCCAAATCGAACGTCGCGGGCAATCAAGCGTTCAAGTTCATTGGCGCGCAGCCCTTTCACAACGCGCCCGGCGAGCTTCGTGTCGAGAAGATCAAGGGCGGAGCCTACGTCCACGGCGACGTGAACGGAGATGGGCGAGCCGACTTCAGTATCTTCTTGAAAAGCATATCCGCGTTGACGAAGGCGGATTTCATCCTCTGAAGAATCAAGCGGCTTGCGCCACCTCCCCGGCGCAAGCCATGTATCCCGCAGCATCGACGTAGTCGTCGAGGTTCAGCGCGCCGCTCTGCGTCCTGGCGAGCTTCATGGCCGCCATCATATGCCCTACGTCGACCGCCGTCAGCGGCGCGGACTGATCGCGCCGGATGCTGAGATACGCATTCCACATGGCGGCAATCCGATTGAAGTTGTCCGCCTTCTGGCCGTGCTGCCTATCGCGGTCACCGCCGACGAGGTCCGCGGCCTTCGCTGCAATTTCGTGCGCTCTCATTCACCGATGTTCCTAAATTCAACTGCGATGCCTCGGGATGAGGCCCACTCAATTCCTGTCTTCATGCCGTCGCTGATCCCGCGATCAGCGTAGACGACACACCGCTCTGCCTGAGCCGCCCAAGCGAGCCCCGCCAGCATGCCGGCGTCGCGCTCCTCCTGCCGGCTGTCGTCTAATACTTGCGTGTAGAGAAGGTGAGACGCGAAAGGCGCCTCCCCCCGGTCCAGGCTGTCTTTGACTGCACGACGGGCATATTCGACGTTCGCACTCACATCGCCAGCGTAGGGCGATTCCAGAACAATCAGCTTTCGCACGAGCCTCATGCCGCCTCCTTCATGTTGTCGTTTGCTGGCCGGGGGAGATTGACCGTCAGCCGGTCCACCTCGCCAAGATCTTTATGCATGGTGATGCTGACCGCAGAACGCGGCGACACATACCCGCTCGCCGCATGCCAAGCGTCCTTTGCAGCGAGAGTGTTGAAACTCTCGGCCCGAACACCGCCGCCGGACTTCACGCGGTCGTGGTGCACGTGGCCGGTATAGGCGTAGCGGAATTCCGTCGCGCCCCAATCCTTCGGCCAGTTGGCCGCCATGAACCCGGCCATGTCGCCCATCTTCAGCATGTCGCCATGCGTCGCTGAAATCATGACCTTGCCGAACCGGTGGACGAAGAAGCGGCCGGGGTCCGTGTCGACTGTGACGCGAGGATTGTCTCGGAACCATGCGGCAAGCGCGATGGCGAGCATCAACGACGTTTCGTCGTCGTGGTTTCCAGGGAGCTTTCTATAGGTAACACGCTCGTGTTTCTGGAGCGCAAGCTCGATGCACTCGACGGCGAGTTCAACGCCGACCTGCAGGACGCGGGCATAGCGTGAGTCCACGTCCAGCGGGTTGCCGCTGCGCTTCGTCTGGTTGCGACTGTCGTCCGCGTGAAAATAATCGCCTAGATCGAGCACAAGCGCGGTACGCGAATTGGCTGAGCGCGCCACGAGATTCGCCACCGACCGACGCAGGAGATCTGCGGCGATCTTCAAATCGTAATCCGCGCCGGTCTCTCTGCCCCAGGCATACAGCCCGAGGTGCAGATCAACGATCGGATAGACCGTGAGAAGATCATCGTCGGTGTAGCTCGGCGCCGGCGGCAATACAGCTCGCCCCGCATATCCCGCGAATGCTGCCTCGATGGCCTCGCGGGTTGCGTCTTGCTTCCCGTCGTCGCGCGTCTTCACCCACTGCTGAATGACGCGGTTGTCAGCATCGACGAGGGCCGAAACGCCCTTGACCGAATGACCGGCCGGGACAGCAAAGACGTCGCCGTGCTCCTTGGTCTGTTTGATCCACGCGTCGCCCTCTTTCGAGGCCACGGACTTAACCGCAAAGCCCGGAAGCACAGGCTTGTACCCCATCAGGCCACGCTCGGCTGCACGCGCTAGCCGGTGGCGCAGCGTCGACTCGCTCACCCCCAGAGACTGCGCGGCATCTACGGTCGTTGCGTGCGCCGCGCGCGCCTCTACGGCAGCAGTCAATATCTCGTCTGAAAGCGGAGGTGTTGGCACCTGGCTTCTCTCCTACCGTGTTGCAAGCGTCTTGATGATGGCGTCGCCAATCGTCTCAAGACGCCCGCTGATTTGTTCGAGCCGCTGGACGATGCGATCCATGCCGACATTGGTTCTGCGCTCGGTGTCCGCGAGTTCTTGTTTCGTGGAATAGGTCTTGGCGACCTCTTCGCGAAACTCGGCATGCAGCGCCTTCATTTCTATGTGCGCGGCATTGACGGCGATCTCGAACTGCTCGAGTTCCTTCTTGATGCGCAGCTGCTCAACACCGTGATTGTGGATGTCGCGCGCTTGGCTCCCGAGCTTGAAAATCCATCCGCCGAATCCGACAGCGGCGAGGCCAAGCGCGAGAAGGGTCGCTGGCGATATGACGTTCGACCACTCCAGCATTACTTGGACGCCTTGGCTTCAGCGATCGCCCGGACGGCATCACCGGAGCGCTTCGAGCCGGCAGACGAGCCGAGCCAGTAGGACATCGCCCGCGTGAACTCCGCCGACAGCGCACCGAACAGAACCATTGCGACGTTGGAGTCCGGGACTTGCTTGAACAGCAGCGCATAGGTCAGGCCGATAAAGCCGACCGTCACCAATCCAGTAAGAACAGCCGGCGCCCAAGCCATAGCGCTACCGGCCTGCGCCAACTCGACGGTCTGACGTCGAGCGTCCTGAATGTCGGCGATCTGCGCTTGAAGTTGCGCGCTCTCCTCCGTGAGGCGAGCCTTGAAAGCCTCGAGCTGAACAGGGCTATTGATCGCCGCCTCGATGGCCTGCGGATTATCAGAACCAAAAGCCTCGCGCGCAACTTTCGCGCTAACCTCGACGAGATCCTTCGTCTTACCACTCTTGAAAGCGGCTCCTAGAAGGTCAGGAGCGACCTTGAACAGAAGGTCTAAAAGCATCGTAGAGTCCTTTGAGGAGCGTAACAAAAAACCCGCTCGAGGCGGGTCCGGTGGAGAGGGGTGTGGTTGATGCGGGTTTTGGAGGTGCGGCCGCTTGGCTCGCTAGGATGGCAACAAGGAACTTCCGATAGTATCCGGCAATGGCTGCCGCTTTGTCCGTGCCGTTGACAATTCGGCGCGCATTCACCGCGTCGAACTCCGGCCCGTCGTAGTCAGCAAGCTTCCGCCCGGTCCAAATTCCCTCGAGGTGCCCAATGATTGTCACCTCTGCGTCGATCGCGTCATCGAGGAGCAAGTCAGGCTGCTTTACGAATGGTCGTGAAAATCGCTCTTGGAGTCGCCGGTAGTTTCTCTCCCAGGTGTTCTGAATGCGCCCACGACCGTAGTAGGAAACACCGTTGACCGGCAGAGCATAGTTCGTGCTGATCTTCTTTGCCTTGTAGAGAGCAGCAACGGTAGAGCGCGCCGCCGCGTCAGTCCTGGCAAATCCTTCACGCACGGGGACCATCCGCCGGCCCGTCTCGTGAAAGACACCAGCAAGGATATAAGCAAGGTGCTCGTCTTTGCCGGTTGGTGCCAACCGCTCCCATGCGTCGAGGAGCGTCGACACTCCCCTCACTTGCTCGTCTGTAAGTCGGCCACCAAAGAGCGGTGACCGCACAGATCCAAAGAACACTGCGCGATTGATCATGCCTCGCCTCCCGAGGACGGCTCAAGAACTTCAGCGGCGCGCTCTTGTCCGAACGCCTGTTCGCACGCCGCCACAAGATCAGGATAGAAGTCGTCCTGATCGGAGATATAGGCGGCGCTGTCGAATAGGGCCGCCAATCGCGGAGGAAACTGGGCACGAATGGCTTCGTAGATTGGGAACTCAGCGTCTGTCAGGCGCCGGAAGATGTCGCCCTTGTATGTGATCCTCGGGAAGACAAGCGGCGGGGCCGCTGCTATGGAAGCTGCGAGTTCCGCAAGCAACTCCGGAGTTGCGTCCCTAAGAACGCCATCAGTCACGATCTGCGGTGTCATCGTCATCACACGAGCCCTCTCAATGAATAGCGCGTCGATTTGATATTCACGCCCGTGTCGACGAACATGCGAAGTTTCTGCGCCCGATTTGAATTGACTGCGCTCGATGGAAACAGCGACATCAATTCCAACACACGAGTGGTCGTTGTCGCATCTGAGTAGCCCCAGGATTCGCTCATGATCTGCGGCCGGGTTGTGTCGAGCCCAGGGAAGATAGTCGCGCGGGCGCTAAAGCCGATCGTTGAGTCCGAGGTGTAAGACATGCCCGACAGGAACGCGAAGGTCGCCGCCGTCTGTGTGAGCGTGGTCGGATTTGCGGACCCGTTGGCGAAAATCAGGGTGTTGAGATGTGTCGCCGCCGTGATGTACGTCGTGCCGTCGTAAGATATCTGTCCGACCAGATTCACACCGGCGGTAGATGCGGACTGTATGGTCTGAAGATCGAGCGCAAAGCGAGTGTATCCGGCGGGCAAGGTGAGTTCGACGGTGGCAACGTTCGTCGCGAGGGCAGAAAGAATAACAGGCTCTCGGTCCAACCATACCGCGGTCCAAGAAGAGCCAAGACTAACGAAGCGACAGGCCTGCTTTGCGAAAAGAGACGCGAACGGGGGTGTCGATGATGTGCCCGGTGAGAGGCTGATGCTGCCAAGTGAGTCATTTACGACAACAAAGCTGAAGCCGGCTGGTGCGGCAGACATCGCCGGAAACGTCAGTGACGCACCTGGGATCGTACACAAAAACAACTTGCCATTGTCGGCACCGGTGACGGTAGCCGAAGATGTCACGGTGACGGTCAGGAACGGATTTAGGTTCCCGGTGTCCCAAGGCGTCTTGCTTTCAAACAGATTGCTGCGCGCGGCAGCCTTGTTCGGAAGGTCGGATAGATTGTTGGTCCTGATGAGGGCGCCGCTCGCGTCGATCGCTGCGGCCGACCAAGCTCCTGAAACCCTGATTTTCAGCCCAACCGATCCAGTTGACTGATAGTAGGTGTCGCCGTCCTGTATCGCGGAGCCGTCCGGCCGCGTCGTAGGTTCGGTCGTGTACGAGCCATAGTAGATATTCTTGAAGCTCGCGAGAGAGGCTGCGGCGCCCGCCTCTGACGTTGCGGCGTTGGTTGCGGACGTTGCCGCGGCGGTTGCCCGGTTGGCTGCCGTCGTTGCCGATGTCCCCGCATTTGACGCGCTCGTTGCCGCCGCACTCGCCCGCCCTTGCGCGAAGGTTGCGCGCTCTTCGGCGACGGCCTGCGCCGCTTCGGCTGCCGTCTTTGCGGTGCCGGCTGAAGATGCGCTCGTAGCGGCCGCAGACGCAGACCCGGCCGCCGCAGAGGCAGAGCCCGCCGCAGCTGTCTGTGAAGCGCTCGCCTCTCCCGCCTTGGTCGTCGCCGTGCTGGCGGAGCCTGCCGCCGATGCCGCAGAGGCCGAAGCCTCGCCCGCCTTCGTCGTGGCCGTCCCGGCGTTGGCAGACGCTGACGTTGCTGACGCCGCAGCGGCGGCGGCTGCTGCAATCGCCTCTTGGGTGCTGGCGGCCTGGTCGGCCTGTAGCCTCTGACCAATCGACCAGTCGCCTGCCCCTGGTCCAGTCTTCACATAGAGCAAGAACGGGTTTACGTCGGTTCGCAGGTATAGAAAGCCTGCCAATTGGGTGTTGTACTGATCGCGCTGCGCAAGTGTGCCCGCGGCGTCCGGCTTCAACGGCAGGCCGCCGTCAATCTTGCGGATCAAGTCGGTGATCAGTGTGTTCGTGGTGACGGGAGAATTCCAGTAGTCGCCGGTTTTGGAGATTGCCCATCCCGCGAGATTGGTGCCGGTCGCACCCGGCCACGGTTCCCGCAACTGAAGCTGCGAAGTCGAGATCTGCGCTGCAATCTCCACAGCGAGCCCGTTGAGCAGGAACAGATCGCCCTCTGCTGCGACGAACTGAGTCAATTCGCCCACGACTAGAGAGCTGCCCGCCGTGACGGCGACAGTATTTGGATCGGCCATTGTTGCCTCAGATTTGGTGTTGTCGTTAGGGCTTCTTAAAGCGGGCCTTGACGGCCTCGCAGGCCTCAACCCATGCGCGTGTCTCTGCCGGAATTGGCTTGCCGTCCATGATGGCCCGGAAGCCCTTTTGGATGGCGTCAAGCGCGTCTCCGGGGCGTTCGTACCCAAGCGCGCGGTGAAGTCGATAGTCGGTGTTGTGGCGGAGCTTCTTCATGCGACCACAACCTCGAATTCGCCGGGGAGGTGGGGGACGGAGAGAACGCGCACTTGGTAGGATCCAGCATGGTCGAAAGCGAGTTCGACGGACTTGGCGTTTTCTTCGTACACGGTCGGAGCCCCAACCGGGTTCGAGATTTCGATCCGACAGGGGCGCGGCAAGTTCCGAAGAACTACGCCATCCAAAGACGCTGGACAGGGCGCCTTCTCGACAACCGCCAGCGACTCTACGTCGACGAAATGCGTGTCGAAGTGGCCGCGTTCTTTCAGATAGCGGCCCGCTCCCGCCTGCTCAAGATGGTTGATCCCTGCGAACGACATCTCACCCGCTTCGAGGATTTCACCGGTAAGAGGATTGAACCGGACAAACGGTGTCGTAACAAACCAATTAAGATTGTTACCGGCCCGATCGGTATTGACCGGGCCGGTGAACTTCGCAGGATCTTTAGGACTTGTCATTTTGAAAGCTCCGTCACCTTGAGCATCACGCCGCCCGCCGTTTGGTTGTGAGTGGTCTTGAGCGTGTAAGTTCGGCTTCCGGCGGCGGCTGAAGTATCCAGAAAGGTGATAGGTGTAGGGAGAAACCAGACGAAGGTAGGCAGCCCCGCGTTGCTGTCTAAGCCGTATGACGTCCAAACATCCTCGACCGGGGTGCCGTCCTTCAGGATCTGGACTAGTCCCGCGAATATGGTTCCGTTCTGGTTATATTGCGTCGCGGGGTTCCCGTTGAATACACCCTCTACTAGAACCTTTGAGTTGGCTCGGGCGAAGATGGTAACGCTCGTTTCCTTTCCGCTCGATGTGGACCTCACTGAGTTCGACACCGCACCGTTCGCAATGTTGAGATTGTCAACGGTCAGGTTCTTGATGTGGGCACCCTCGATAAGGGCGGTGCCAATCTGAGCCGAGTTTGTGAGAAGCGCCGCTGTCTTGATGAGCTTCGCCGCGGTAATCGTATCGTCGACGATGAGGCTTCCGCGCATCCTCATTGTGAAGATCGCACCGCCGCCGGTCTGCTGGACACCCTCAATCGTGAAGCCGCCCGTCACGCCGTCGATCGTTCCAGTGACGCCCCATTTGACCGCAATGCCGTCAATCGATGCGCCATAGGTTGTGAGCGTTGCAGTGTGCCCACCAACGGTCGTCTGCAAGACGCCGATAGAAGACGCAAGCGCCCCGTCGCCGTTGACTCGGGCAGTGATTTCTTGCGTCAACCGCGCACTCTCGGTTCCGAGAGTGGCGCTCATCGTCAAGATATCCTGAGCTAATGCACTATCGGCCGTAGAACGAGCCGTTGTTTCCTGCGTGATCGCCGCCTCGGCGCTTCCCATACGAGTGAGTAGCGTCGTGATCTGCTGGGCTAGCGCCTCGTCCTCGTTGACGCGAACTCTGGTTTCCTCTTGGATTGCCG
Organism: Microvirga sp. P4_G7; assembly: GCF_056401005.1. Taxonomy (NCBI): domain Bacteria; kingdom Pseudomonadati; phylum Pseudomonadota; class Alphaproteobacteria; order Hyphomicrobiales; family Methylobacteriaceae; genus Microvirga; species Microvirga sp. P4_G7. The sequence continues at coordinate 10,421 of NZ_JBFUKD010000002.1, forward strand.
CCATCGCATTGCCGATAGCAACCTTGATGAGGTTCCGCGCCTCATAGGAAGTTCCCGCCTCGGTGGCGGCAGCGTTCGCCAGTTCGTCGACCTTGTCCTGCAGCTTCTTGAGGTTGCCACGGATTGTCTCGTCGCCAAGCTTTGCAATGCTGGCGATATCCTTTTTGACTTGCGCCGCAAGGTTCTCCAGCTCGATCAGCAAATCAGCGAAGACATCACTGATCAAAGGCTTGAAGAGCGTCGCCGATGTCAATTGATACTCAGACGGAACGCCTTTCGTGTTGATCGCCTGAGCGCGAATCCGAAGGGTGGAATTGTCACCCTCTTTGAACTTGACCGTCTTGCTGCCTTCAGTGGCGGCTCCGTTGTGGATCCGCACCCAAGGTCCGTCTGTGCCATAGGCCATCCAGACGCGGTACAGATTACAACCTCGAGCGCGTCCGACCGTCCAATCAAGGACAAGCGAAGTGCTCTTCTGCACGACCTGTGCACGCACATAAGGCAAGACAGGCGCAAGGTCCGCCTCGTCGAGGAGGACCTGCTTGATCGGCGGAGCTGGCGGAACTTGCTCGCCTAGAACCGTCCAAACTTCCGGCGCGTCGTAGACCGCAACGACTTGCGCGCGGTCCGCCCCATCCGGTTTAGCAGAGCGGATAATATAGGGGCGATTCACCTCGCTGAGCGTGCCTATAAGCACCGTCACCGGTAGCCGGCGGCGATCCTTCACGAACAGGCTCGCCAGCGTCCGGCCGGTAAACTGCTCAATCGTTTGCACGTCGCCGGCATCGAGGATGATTGTGCGTGCGGCGGCGCCTGCCGAAACCGCGACCGGACCCCAAACCTGCCCCATCTCATCGCGAATGACGATGTGAGCGCTGGCTGGTAGGGTGAAGTCCTCCTTGAGCGTTAGCGTAAGGCCTGCGCGGTTTTCGACGCCGGCAGCCTGAGTCTGGTCAATGAACCACGACTCGACCCGAGCCGGGTCGTTGCGGTTGAAGATCCTTCCGAACCTTTCCGTCGTGAAGGAGCGACTTTCACGTCGGTAGAAGGCGGAGGCTGCATACCATTGCGCGAGGCGGTAAGCGTGCTTGTGGTCGGAGACGCCAAAGAACTGCATCCGCACAGGGGTGTTCGTCACCGCGCCGATAGTGGCGCGAACCTCTGCCCGGCGGTTCGGATCCCCGTCGACATTGTATTCGCCGATGACGTCGGAATCACCGTTGGACATGTCGAGGTCGAAGTCGACGCCCGACGTATCCTTGACGATCTGCCTGCGCGTGATGACGTGACCGCCGAATTGACGGGGCTCGTCGCGAGTCATCGACCACGTGTCGCCGATCAGCGTCGGCTCCGCCCGGATGACGCCGAGCACAGTCGAGGCCGCTTCGAAGACAGAGACCGGGCCACGGATGGCGCCGTCGAACGTATCTTGCTCCGTCAGCGTCGTGTCATAGTGCTCGAAAGTGGCGAGGTCGATAGTTTGCGTGGCGTAGCCGCCACCGTAGACTGTGTTCCGGAGAACGTCGAGCGCACACCACACCGCCTTGCGGGTTGGCTGCATGACGAAAGAATTGCCGACACGAACCGGAAGGATCGAAGTCGTTTCAACCCACACGTCCGAGAACGTCATCGAATTGCCGAGCGCCTCCGCGGACACGCGGATTGCGATCTCGGTGACGTCCGGCCGGGTCGGCTCATTGAAGAGATGCGCCCGCAGGCCGTCCCACATGATTGTGTTGACGGTTTCGACGCCAGGAATGCCGCTGTCCTTCGGCTGCGTGTTTTGTGCGCGAACGGAGTAGCGGCCCATGGGTACCGTCTTGAAGACGGTATAACGCAGAGGGTCCGTTGACATCGGCGTGTTGGACGCCTGGTGTTGCTCGATGTGGAGCGCCTGCCAGGGGCCGGTCGGGTTGCCGTCTTCGTCAATCGGCGCGTATTCCCATTTTGCGCTCCACGTCGCGGGCAATTGCCCTGACGACTTCTCGCGTGTGGAATAGACGCCTTGCGGCAAGGAAAAGTCGAGCTGGATCTTGCTTGTCTGAACGCCTGCGTCCGTAACAGGGAACGGTCCGGCGACATTGACCGGGTCCTCCGGCCGCGGGAGTTCCGTGCCGCTAACGTTGTCAGAGGAGACCACCGCGCCGGGCACCAAGGCTGATGGCTGGCCGGGGGTGATGAATTCCACCTGAGCGCCCGTGAAAGGCGCGTGGAGCCCATGCCCTTCGCTCCAGAACGGTGCCTGGCCGACCCGGATGGAATGAGTCTGATATTTACCCGCACCGACCGTCAGACGCTTGAATAAGATCTGGTCGTCGCCGTCGTAGATGAAATAATCCGGCTGCGAGAGGTCCGGTTGCGACCACATGCGCCCGTAATTGACCGGAATGCGGTCGCCGCGCCGAGGAAGATTGCCGCCACCTGAAACGCCGAAGAGCTTCTTGCTGTCGGTCGGTGTGTTGGCCTTGGCTTGCGTGGCCTTCGACAGGAAGTAACCGACGCCGGCGACGAGACCGGCCGCCACCACCTTACCAGCTATCGTCAGACCGGCGGTCGTTCCGAGAACGCCGCCCATCCCTACCATGGGGGCCAGCGCACCAATGAGATAGGGCGCCGCAACTGCGAGGGCAATCATAGCCACGGCGGCCCCGATGGCCTTGCCGCCTCCCCCGCCGCCCTTCCCGCCCATCGCTCCGCCGAGCGGCAGATATGTGATGATGACCGTATCGCGCGGCCCTACTAGCGTGTCCTTCCATTGCTTGCGAAGGCGCACGGTGGCGTTGGACGGGAACAACTCATCGCCCTCGCGATGGACCGACACAATGCACGGCCGCCCCTTTTGACGGCGCGCGGCAATCGTCGAGAGACGGCGACGACGGGGCGCAAGGGTCTCCGGCTGCCGTAGGTCTTCACCAACGTCATTGCGATAGACAAGCAGGGTCATGTGATCAATCAGTCAGAGGAATGAACCAGCGCGGCACCCAGCCGCGGACTCTTTCAAGCTCGATCAGGCGATCGAGGACGACGCCGTGCGGTTCGTCGGTATGGAGCACTCGACCGCCTTGGACCGCGAGATAAACGCCGGCGTGTTCGAGATGGGACGGGTTGCCGCCTTGCCGAGACATGCGCACGATCGCGCCATGCTGTGGGACGTCAGTTTCTTGCCACCCGTGAGAGGCGGCATCAGCCGACATCATGGCAGCGCGAGTTTCGCGGGTCGGCACGCCGACCGGGCCGATGGGGACGTCGCGGCTGAATAGATCGCTCTGGACCTGCCGGACAAGCGCCCAACAATGCAGGCCGCGGCGCTCCCAAGGTTTGTTCAGGAGTTCCGCGACGTAGCTATGAAGGTCATGCACCGTGAAGCGCCTTGTACTTGTCCATGGAATAAGTCAGGCGCGGGAATGCCTGCGTATCGTGCTTGGAAGACGGCTCAAGCGTGCCAACCGCAGCGGTCGGCGTGAGTGACACTTTCGTCAGAAGCATGCCGCCCCGGACCTCGCCCGGCGCCGATAGATCGCTCGCGACATAGCCGCGATATTTGACGGTAAGCGGTGTCCCGGCGTTGATGGCTTCATAGAGATAGGGAGGCAGCTTCGACGAAATATTCTCAATTCGAAGCTGGCCGGTTGTTTGGCCGTCGTCGTCGAACCCCATCAGCGTCAGCGACACGCCGAGCGCTTGGAAAAGCGCATTTCCGCCGCCACCGCCAAGCGGCAGAGTCATATCCGCGTCGGCATTGGTGACAATGCGGATAGGTGTCGCGAACGTGGCGTGGTCAAGTTCCAGCGTGTCGAGGATATCGTCCTCGATATCGGGATCGGCATAGGCCTCGATTGCGGCGTCGGTCAAAGACATGGAATCACCAATCGAAAACGAGGAGGCTGAAAGAGATCACGAAACCAGCGCCTAGCTTTTCGGCGGTATACGTCCCGTTCTCGAACATGACTTCGCGGGTTGGGTAGCATCCGCCGGCCGGCGTATAGACCGGCATCGTGAAGCGCGCCGAGCCATCGGCGAGCGTTGTCTTGTGGAATTGGCGGAAAGTGTTGAATTCAGCAGGCGTTCGGAAACGGATTTGGTATGCCAGCTTGGAGCGGTTGCCAATGCCGGAGCGGCGAGCCAAAGGCGGACCGTCTTCGAACTCGGTCCACACAGGCGGACGGGTCGCCTCCGCAACGCGAAAGCTTCCCGAAAGCGGCTTGTAGTTGAGCCCAGCGGGCCAGACTGGAAGTGCCATTCTAACCCCTCAATGCTCGCCCACCGGCACGCGCCGTTGAGGCCTTGTACAGCGCCCCGTGCCCGCGGCTTGCGCGGTCGCCGAGCGCGCCCTCAAGCATGGGGATAATGACGTCGACGCCGCCGTCGGATCGCCGCTGCGTCTGTGTCTCGACGCCGGCCTCGTTGATGACGTTGACTTGCACCGGAGAGCCACCGCCCCGGCCGTGTGGAATAATCCGGCCGGGTGATGTCGGAACGAAGGTCTCGCGGCCGCTCTCGCCCACGGTGTAGGGCTGACCTGCTTTGACCGGCCCGCCCGAAGCCTTGCCGGGGGCGAACAGGCTGCTTAGCAGGTTGCCGATTCCGCCACCGCCTGCGCCGCCCGTCCCGGTACTGAACAGATTGGAGAAAACGCTCTCGATCCCCTTAGATGCGAAAGTCTTCAAAAGTCTTCGACCAACCTCGTCCAGTTTCTCACCCTCGACAATCGCGTCGGTGAAGGCGCCTGACAATGTGGTCCCGAGATCTTGGATTGCGCCCGCGACTTGTTCTTGCGCGTCCCTGGCATCTTCGATCGCCTGCGTTGCTTCGCCGTACTTCGTCGCCATGGCGTCGATATCGGAGAGCATCTGCGGCGTAAGATTGACGTTGGCCTTCTTCGCCGCCTCGAGGAGTCGGAACGAAGCTTCTGCCTTTGCGACGTCGCCGGCAGATTTTCCAACCGTCGCACGCTCGGCTTCAAGTGCCCGTGTGCGTTCGCCAATCTGTTCTATTTCGCGCTGGTATTCGTTCTCGCGCTGGCTAGATGATTTGCCGCCTCCGCTCTTGTCACCGGGGAGCTTGAAGTCCGCATTCTTGACCGGATCGATCTTTGGAAAGAACCGCTGAACGCCGCGCTGGTCGTCCACTGCAGCCTGGCTGGTACGAGCAGCAGCGTCGACCTTGATGTCGGTGACGCCATTCATGCCGGCAAGTCCGACAGCATCCAGTCCGTTGTAAATCTTACGCCAGACCGAATTGTTGCCGATCTCGGTCATCTTGGTGGAGAGGCTGTTTAATGCCTCCATAGCGCCCGGGACTTTGTCGGCGATAGACGCAATCGCTTCCGCGACTCCGCTGAAGGATTCGCCAGCGTTCTTTGATGCTCCTGTCGCTTCGTCCAACTTACCGATCAGGTTGACCAGGGCGTCGCGGGTCTTGCCCATGCCTTGCGACATCGTCGCACTTGCGGAGGCTGACTTTGCCTCGATTACAGGCATCCCGGCCAGGAAGGCTCGAAAGAAAGCCTCGGATGAAACCTTGCCGTCCTTCACAAGCGCGGTGAGCTTCGAAACTGACCCGCCCGCCTCAACCATGCCCGCGGCAACAGCTTCCAGAACCGGGCGCGCGCCGTCTATGAGACTGTTGTACTCCTCGGCCTGTACCTTGCCGCCACTTAGGGCCTGCGAGAGTTGCAGCAGCGCGCCGGAGGCTTCTTGTGCGGAGGTACCGGAGATCCGCAGTGCCATGCCGACGCCTTCGGTCACGCGAAGAATTTCGGGGCCGGTGGCGTTCAAGTCTTTCTGAGCGGCGCTTACCCGCCCGTAGAGCGTCGCCATCGCCTCCAGGGGCGCCGACTGACGCTGCGAAATGGCATAGATCGCGTCGTATGTGCTCTTGAGCTTTTCGCCTTCGAGGCCTGTGACTTTGAGGGCGTTCTGCACACGCGTGTAGGAGTCCGCAAGTTGTGCGATCTCGCGCACGGAAACGCCGGCAAGAATACCCGCAAAGCCCGCCTTAAGACGGGCCGCGCCGCCGCCGATAATGCCATCGAGACGGCGCATGGATGCCGATGCGCTTCGCTCGACTGACTTCATGGCCGAATCCGTTACCTGACGGGTCCGGGCCATCTCCTTCTCATACTTCTTGATGTTCGCCTCAAGGACGACCGTCAGGCGTTCCATGTCTGTTGCCAATTCGGCCTCTCAGCGTGTAAATCTTCCCAAACAAACGGGAGGGGTCCATGGCTAAAGGGTTGCTGCGCTTTTTCGGCGTTATCAGCGTTCTGTGCGGATTTGTTGCCATCGGGGCGAGCTTTCTCGCCGGAAGCGCGATGCTCGTAACCTTGCCATGGGGCATAGGAATGCTGTTGGCGGGGGCGCCGCTATTAGGCTTCGCTTATGGCCTCGAGTTGCTCGAAGACATCGTGCGGAATACGGCGCCCCGCGCCTAACTATTCAATGCGATCAGGAAACGCGTCGTAGACGTCGCTTGCCGCCTGGAAATCAGCGTCGCTCATTTCCTTGCCTTCCTCGCCGCCGTGAGCGCGATCCCAGCCGTCCTTGCACGCAAGGAACTGCCAGATGCTCATCTGGTCGACGATCGGCGGCGACATTCCCATTACGACTCCGTTGCCGTAGAAGGCGGCGAATTCGATAAGGTCGCGTCCGTCGCCGCGTCGGGCGCTTCCTCTTTTCCCGGCTGCGGCTCTTGCTCGCTACCGTGGAGAGCGGCGCCAATGACCAATAGTGCGTGCGGATGCGTCTCGACGAGGGGACGGCCATCAACATACCGCCGGACAAGGTCAAGGGCCTCAACCGGCGACATGCCACCGCCAATCAATCCGATCCGCATGATTTCGCGCAGGTCGTCAACCTTCCAGTCGTCTTCCATAAGCCGCAAAAAGAGCCGCATCGGGCCGACGCCGGTCTTTTCCTGCAGCTCCCGCAGTTGACCAATCGGGAGGCGGAACCGGTGATGACCGTCCGCCCAATCAAACGATATCGACGCGTCGCGTGACATTAGGCAGCCGCCACGTTCGTTGCGATAAGCGCGCCGTCGCCTTCAACCGTCACCTCAACCTGAACCTTTTCGCCCCTGCTGCCGGTGATCGTGTGGCGGATGTGCGCGCGACCGGTATAGCGCTTGTTCGGGGTTCCCGTTCCGGTGCCCGCGCCGATGAGGTCAAAGCGGATATTCGTCGGCGCGGACTGGAAAGTCGCGGCCTCGAGCAGCGGAAGGGCTTCCTTGGCGAGTACGCCAGAACACGTTGCGGACCAGGCCTGCGAGACGACATCGCGCTCGGTCCAGGCCGCAGCGTCTGGGTCGTCGCAGTCCGGCACAGTCGTATCGTTGGTCTCTTTTTCGACTGCGAGCGTATACTCGGTGAACCCGCAGATCTTCGTGAAAAGTTCGGTCGGCGTCGCGCCGTCGCCGATAGAGAAGACGCCCGCACCGAAGCGGAAAGTCGTTGGTGCTGCCATGTGGGCGAGCCTCCTATTGTGAGTGATTAGACCGGGTCGACGAGCGCCCGGAACGTCAAAACGCCATGGCTCGTGATCCCGTCAGGGTCGTCAAGAGTCCGCGTGTCTTGATGGGTGTGCTCGACGCAGCGAAAGCCGACGAGCGCTGGCAACCATTCGTGAAGAGCGGACCGGCATGCGGCCGCAATCTGGCGGCATTCGACCTGCCCGATTCCCCGCGACCACACATGCAGCGTCACAAAAATTTCGGTCGAATCGAGGCAGTCCGCGCCGTCGCTGATCGTTTGAATGTCGCCAATTTGAAGATAGGGGAATGTCGTTGGCTGCGGCGCGCGGTCGTAGACACGACCAGATACCGCGGCCACCTGCGCCCTGAGGCGCGCGACATAGGCAGCCTGCAAGGGCAAAGCTGGATCGCTCATTTACCGGCCGCCTGTTTGATTGATTTCGTTGTTGCGCGCGATATGCGCGACTTTGTGCGCCGCTTCAGCGATCGATAGGCTGGGTAGAAGTAGGGTTGCGCCGGACCCGGCGGAATGAACGTGCCCGCAAACTTGCCGCCCGCGACGTGTCCCGCAGTGCCGAATTCGATGAACGCGGCATAGAACGCTTTTGCGTCCCCGGCATGAAGCGTCACGCTGAGATCGGGATCAGCACCACCGCCGCCGGCCGCGACACCGCGCACATTCGCATTCGCTGCCTTATGGACTCCGAAGGTGTACCCGATGCTATTCGCTAGCGCTCCGGTCTTCTTCGGCGCGAGGCGCTTTTGCGCCGCCGTGATCTCTTGGGCGCTCTGCTGGAGTGCGTCGTGAATTGCCTTCCGCGGCGCCCCCTGAATCGACGCCAGCTTTGCCGCCAGCCGATCGCGGCCCGTTACCGTCGTCATAGGTGGCCGCTCCAGCCTCTACAGCCGCCTTAGCGTGCGGCGTGGTGATTAGGGCCGACTGACCGGCTCGATTGGCGAGGACGGCGCCCGGAGAGACGCGAAAGTCAAAGTCTCGATTGAATGTGACTCGCGGCATCAGGTGGCGACTCCTTCTTCGAGCAGGAATTCGATGCCCGAATTATCCATCGTCGGGACGATTGACCGGATTTGACAGGTTCGATCGGCATAGGGGCCGGCCGTGAATACAACGCGGTCGGCGGCGGTAACGGCGGCCACCGCTGCAGACCTTCGCACCGTAAGTGCGCCGGTCATCGTGCTTTCAAGCCCTCCGGCCTCGAGTTGTTCGCGCCCGAACTTCGGCCGGAAGGCCGCCCAAACCGTCGCTAGCTCGGTCCATGTGGCCGGCAGCGGGTTGCCGTAGCTGTCGTCTGCGCCCGGTACTTGCCGTTCGAAGCGGACTCGGTTGTTGAGGTTGCCGCTGTTCTGCATCACACCCCCAAGACGCGATATGGTGCGAGCAGCGACTTAATGGCCGGATCCTCCATCAGGTCTGATTTCACCATTTCGCCGCGGTGCGCGTAGAGGTGACCGACGATCATAAGTATTGCATGCCGAATAGGTTCCGGCGGCGCCTCATACCCCGCTGTGAAGCGGATCGTCATGGCTTCAAGGCCGGGTCGTACCGCGGGCCAGGAAGAGCCTTCGGCAAGGCGGATCCCGCCACCCCTGCTCGTTCCAACGCCGAAAACGCGGTACTTTGTGGGTTCGAGCGTCTGTTCAACGCCGTCAGCATCGACGTATTTCACGGATGCCACCGACACGAGCGGCGGCGCCGGAAACCAGATAGCGCCGCACCAAGCGGGTGTAAGGCGCAACGAATCAACACGATAGTCGAACTCTTGCAAACCAAGAGTCCGCCCTGTGCGGTCGCCGACCGCCGTTGTTGCTGCGACAATCAACGACGTGATGTATGCGTCGTCGTCCGTGAAGTCGACGCGAAGGTGCGCCTTTGCTTCAGGGAGTGCGACGACAGGCGCCGCGTCGGTGACTGGTATCAGCATTTTAAGCCACAACTGCGGCCGTTGCCGCGCTCGTCTTGAGAAGTTTCCCGGCCCAATTTTTGCCGGTGACGGTGACGGTGATCACCTTGCCAATATCAGCTGTCACGGGGACATAGGTCGCTGCCGTGGCACCAGGGATTGCGACTCCAGCCGCGTTCCATTGTCGGGAAAGCACCGGCGTCTCGCGGCCGGCCCACGTTCCATTTGCCGCCGTAAGCGTCGCGCCGACCTGTGCGGTTCCGGTGATGCTTGGCGAGACAGAATTTGTCGGCACCGTTGGCAAGCCGCCCTTAGCGCCGATGAACCCGGCAATGCTTCGTTGACTCTGTGCCTTAGTTCTCGCCATCGCGCGACTCCTTGGCCTTTGCGGCCTTGTTCGCGGGTGCTTTTTCGGATTTGTTCTGAGCCGCCGGCTCGGCCTTGCGGAGCACACCCAAATTGACAAGGTGTTTCGCGTCGCTCTCGGAAAGCTCGCGCGTGTCGCCCTGGTAGTATGTCTTGTCGCCGTCCATCTGGCGAAGCACTTCGTAGGTATGAATTTCGGCCATTCGGGCCTCCCATCAAGAGGAAAGGAGGCGGCGCACAAAATGCACGCCGCCTTTTCGTTGCTGTTAGGCCACGCGACCGAAATCGCCGTAGATAAACGCTTCGGGACGATAGACCGCAAGAGCCAGACGCTCTTCCGCCAGGATCGTCACGAGGTTCTGGGTAAAGTCTTTGTCGTTCTCGGTTGCAAGTTCCACACGAGCCGCCCAACGGTCGAAGACCTGGGCGCCGAGCTTGAAAGCGCCAGTCAGGAACTTGTCGACTGCCATTGCTTGTGTAGTGACGACCGGCAGCCCCCAAAGCGTCGGCGAAATCGTACCTTGCGGATTGCCGATAATGTAGTTTCCACCAGCATCTTTCAGAGTTTCGATGACCGTCCAATCGATCGGGTTCATGACGTGCCCCGTAGCGGGAAACTCAGCCAAGGCCGCCTGCAACATGGCGAGGCGCATCTGGTCGATGCTGGTCGGGTTCGTCAGCGTGACGGGAGCGACGTAGGCAGTTGCCTGCGGCACGATGCCGAGCAGGTTCTGGCCTGTGCCGTCACCGTTCAGCAGCTGAGCCTCTTCCTTGTAGGCGAGACCGTAGAGGAGACGCTGGTCGATGATGGAACGCAGCTGAGAGAAGTCGTCGAGCACCTGGCGCGAGGCCTTCATCCAGTGCGCAATGACTTTGGCATTGGTATTGACGAGGTCGAACTTCAGGTCCGAACTTGGCTTGTCAGCACCTTCCGCGACCGTCGCCGCGTTGTTCGTGAAGCCGGTCTCACGGACGTACTCGAGCGAGTTGCCGTCCATACGGCCCTGCGAAATAAGATCGCGGACAGTGAGGCGGCGCTGTGGAAGCTCCAGAATGCCCGGCAGGCGAGAGGTTCGGACGCCAGCGCCGGCAGAACCCGCCGCATTGGTCGTTGCGAGGGTGATCGTTGCCTTGACTTCCAGGTTGGCCTTGCCGCGCTGGCCTGCGCTACCGGCAAGAGACTTGAAGCCTTCGCTTTCGACGAACTGTTCGCCAAGACTCTTGGCGTCTTCGTCGTCGCCGTCGCGGGTGCGCGCAAGCTTCTGCTCAAGAGTGGAAAGCTGCTCGTTCAGCGCGTTCATTTTGAGAAGAGCTTCGTCGGCGGTTTCCTTGGTCTTCGTGGAAAGCTCGCCACTCTTGGTGGCCTCGCCCATCGCCTGCTCGGCAACGGCCTTCACAGCATCAAGCGAGGTTTGGAACGCGGCTTTCACTTCGCCGGCAAGCTGCTCGGCGGTTTTCGTATCAGACATTGTTTGCCTTTCGAGGCAGAGAGGAATGAATCAGCCGCGCCGGAGTGCTTCCAGAAACGCGACAGCGTCGTTCGCCTTCGCCTCGGGATCCCCCCGAAGATGCGGCGCTGCCTTGCTCGCAATGGCGGCTGCAAGGGTCTTGGAGAAGCCGCCTGCATCCCGCAGGAACTCCTCGAATTCGCGGACGGTCGGCATGCTGCCGCCCTCCAGAATGGATTTGACCGTTGTCACGCGGGCCTGAATATTCATCGGCATGGTGACGAGGGAAATTTCGCGAAGGTCGATCGTCTTTAAGCGCGTTACGCCCTTGTTTTTCGCGTCAGGTTGGGCGCCACCGGCCGGAACCCGGTAGCCTATCGACATGCCACCGAGAGCTTTTGCGCGCAGCAAGCCGTGGGCGCGCTTTGCCAGCGGATCCACATCGACGAGCAGTTGGCCCTTCACGAAAAGGCCGTTGGAATCCTCGGAAATGTCCTTCCAGTATCCAATCGGCTCGTGCTGGTCGTGTTGCCATAAGAGGGGGATCGTCCGGCCTTCTAATTTTGCCTTCTCGATGCCCGCTACGAACGCGCCCGGGTCGACAACATCGCCGCCTTGGTCGACATTTCCAAATGTCGACGCGTATCCTTCAAACTCGCCAGAATCATCCGGGGCTTCTGCCTTGAAGGCAAAATCAAGCGTCTTCATTCGATGGTCCTTTGGCCGGAGCGGGCGGGGGTAGTTTCCCGGCCTCGGTGATCGGCACGTTTTGCATCTGCATGCGCGGAACGTCGCCACCTTCAACAGGCGGGAGGTTTTCAAGCGCGCGAACTTCGTTGATAGTCATCCAACCATTGGCAAGGCCGGCGTTGTAGAACGCAGATCGCGCTCCACTGTCACCGCGTAGAAGGCCTTCAAGGTTGAACTCGATTGAAATGCCGCTCGCTCGATCGGCTGGCGTAAGCAGTTGCTTTTCAAGCGCCTGCTCGATGCGCTTTAGACGCCGGCGTAGCGTGAATTTTGCGAACCCAAGCGTCTGCTGCTCGAGGCCCGTGCCCCAGCTCGTGCTTTTCTCTGTGTGCCCGATCATGAACGGCGGAACACCGAAGAAACGGCACACCTCTTCAACTGAAAAGCCCCTCGATTCCAGCATTTGCGCGTCGTCGGGGTTGATTGTGAGCTGCTCCCACTTCGTGCCGCCCTCGAGCACCATTGGGCGCCCGGCATTCATAGACCCGACAAACTTTTCGACGAGCTGGTTTTCAGCGATCTCGCGCTGATCTGCCTTCAAGAACTGGTCGAATGTGAGCACGCCAGAAGGCCGAAGGCCGTTTGCGAACGTCGAGCCGGCCGCTTTGTCGATGGCTGTTGCAAGGCCGAAGGTGTTGCGGCCGAAAGCGAGCGTTGACATGCCGCCAAGCGGGTTTCCGCCAAAGCCGCGTATATGCAGCATGTCGGTTTGGCTGACGACGTAGGCTTTACCGTCTTCACTCCAGCGGTACTCCAAATCGCCGCTGGACAGTCGCCGTACCGCGACAATGTCTGGACGGATTGGGTGCAGAGAGGTGATCTTTGCGCCGTTTCGAGTGATCAGCGAATACGCATTCCCCTGAAGCTCGACACTGGCAGCGGTGAAGTCCCAAAAATCAACCGCAGTTTGATCGAAATTCGGACTGTCATGCAGCAACCGGTACAGCGGGTGATCCGCCGCAACGCGCCGAGACCCTTTCCCATCCGTCTTGTAGACCATCAACGGAAGGGTTGAGATCGTACCCGAAAGCAGATTCACACACGCCCAAGCGGCAGAAAGGCCAAGAACGCTCGTTTCAGTGACATTCTCGCCTGCGTAACTTGGGCTTCCAGAATCCCTCCAACCGATAGGGTCTGTAACGCGCAAGGGCCGCCGAAATGGCTCCAGCATTTTTTGYAATAGGTTCATGCGGCCGCTTTCAGGCTGGAAAGGTATTCATCGAGATTGCCAGCGCCTTCCTCGACGTTGTCCCGCGCCTTCAGGCCGAGCCCCATTGCCGTTGCGACGGCGCCGTCGATTCGAAATCGCGTCTTGGATTTGTCGAGTTTTCGGTTGCCCGAGGGGTCGCTCGTCACGATCGCATTTGCGAAACAGAACCCAAGAACCGGGTTGCCGTTATGCTTCAGGCGCCGATGGACGACCGAGGCCTCGAGAGCTTCGACCGCCGGCGACATGTCGCGGTAGCCCTGTCCCCAAGGGACAAGCCGAAGCGCGCCGTCGAAGACCTTGTCTTTGCCCTCGATGTACGTGTCGACGCCGATACGATTTAGTTCGACGAGCAGTTGCTCAATACGCCACCGGTCATAGGCCAAGCCAACGATCTCAAAATCGTTCCGAATCTCGGCAATCCGCTGGGCCACAAAGCCGTAGTCGATCGCTCGACCGGGTGGCGTTTCAAGCCAACCTTCAGCCGCCCAAACGTCGTATGACGCGTGATCGCGCTTGGTGTGGTCATGCACCCATTCTTTCGGCTTCCAATGCCAAGCGCCAAGGCGCTCTTCGCCAGGCTCGGCCGAGATGCCAACAAGTGCAGTCAGATCGTGTACGCCGGACAGATCGAGCGCGAGATAGATTCTTTCGCCCAGCCGTAGAGTTTCGCCAGTTTGGCAAGCCTTCCACTCTGACCGCGGGATAAGCGGCGAGTTTTGGTCCACTCGCTGATTAAGATAAAGGTTGCGGAACGATGACTCCATCGAACGCATGCGACTTGCTTGAACAGCCAAAGCGCGAAGATCTTCGACAGAGCGGAAATCGCCCAAAGCCGGATTTGCAGCACGCCAAGCCTCCTCGTCGAGAATGTCGTCGACGTCGTCCGACACCGCATAGAGGTGCACGAGAACGGTCGGATCGTTGGCGACCAGTCCGTCGTCGATCAGCCGCGAAAGCGGGTGCTCCGGATCCGGCGATTGCGTCGAAATCACAAGCCCGAGGGGCTCTTGCCGGGCGCCCTGAGAGGTGTTCAGGACCTCGTAAAGCTCTTGATCGCGCGCTTGCGCCAGCTCGTCGTAGATCCAAACAGACGGGTTCGAACCATGCTTGCTGCCGGCCTCGGCTGACAGTGCGCGATAGAATGAGCCGTTGCTTTTGCAAAGCAACGTCTTGGTTGACGGAACAACCGTAATCAGCGCCGAAAGGTCGGCGTCCGCATCGACAATCTGTCGCGCGAACTTGAACACCTGTCCGGCCTGTTCGCGTTCGGTCGCGGCTGAATAGATTTCGCCGTTGTCGATCGCTTCCGGCCCAACAAGATGCGCTAACGCCAGGGCGGCAATCAACGCTGTCTTGCCGTTCTTACGGGCAACCGACAGGATAGCGCGGCGAACGCGCCTACGCCCCTTCGCGTCGTGCGGCGCATACAGGTCAAAAACGAACTGCTTTTGCCACGGTCGCAATTTTAGCTGACCGCCCTGCCCCTCGCCGCTCGGGACGCGAAGCAATTCGATGAAGTCGATAACGCGTTGTGCGCGATCACGGCCCTTGCTGGTTACGCCTTCTCCGCGCTTTGCCCAATCAGGCCGCTGAACTTCGACGCCGGCTTCTTGTCCGACCTTACGAGTCCTGCCCGTGCCTTTGGATCCAGCCCTAGCCGGTCGCCCATGGACATCATGATCCGGGCCGCTTCGTTTTTGATCTTGAACCACGGGTTTTGCGTCAGGTTTCCGGTCGAGCCAGCCACTAAGGCCGGCATCGTCTTGAGTGCTTCGGTCGCGCGCTTGTGGTCCGCCCACGCCTCGGCGTAGACGGCAACGCCACCGGTATCGGTGGCCGCGTAGGTGCCGGGAGGCATGGCGGCAACGATCATCTCGAAGCACTGCCGCGCGTCGTCATTGAGATAGTTTGGGATGTAGACATCGCCGGTCGGCTTTATCGACGGTGCACGCTTCTTTCGCTTGCCGGGGTTGCCCTTCAGCGCCTGCATTTCCGGCGTTTCAGGGCGCGGACCTCTTGCGCCCATGACTCTGACCTAATCCACAAAAATTGATGTAAAACATGCGGCGTCTAAATTGAGAGGGGGACGGCGGTCCGGGAACTGGGAGGCTCCAGACTTTCGAGTGCCCCCCCTGGCCTAGAGGGCGTCGCCGCGAGCGCTTTCGCACGAAGGCCAAAGCCGTTGACTCATCGACACCACGTTGTCGGCCTCGCCGAACGTCACGTGCTTGAGAGGGATGACAACGACAACCGCTTGCTCTTCACCAACAGTACCGATGGTTGTCACGTTCGCACCATGCACAGGCTGTCCATCCACTCGGATATCGAGCTTGCCATTGTGATCACGAACGATGGTCGCCTTACTCATGCTCTCTCCTCAACAGGCCAACCATCAAGACCGAACGTCACAATGGTCTGGCCTAAGTCTTCCCTCTGCCCCTCGCTGTCGTGGTGCGGTTTGCACAACGACTCCAGATTATCGAAGGACCAGAACAGATGCTCATCACCCTTGTGGGCAGTACGATGGTGGACCACAGTTGCGGGTTCCACGATCTCACGCTGTAGGCAGCGCTCGCATAGTGGCTGATCAGTCAACTTGGATGCACGTAACGCCTGCCATCGGGGTGTTTTGTAGAGACGCCGATATCGTGCCGCCTCGGGAGTGCGGCTACCCAAAGCACGGGACCGGCGGGCGACATGCCTTGCGAATGCGATCGAGGATTATGGCGAGCATGGATACCTCATGAATGAACGCGGCGGGGAGCGCACGTACTGCCAGGCGTTAGCCGGGGCTTGGCGCACTCAACCCGCCGCACACACCCAGCGCGAGAAGGAGAGAAGCGCGCCGGGGTGATTGGAATGAGATGGAAAAGGCAAGTCTACTCGTCGTCTTCGATATGCCGCATCGCATACCCGCATCCGGCATACAGTTGGTGCCGGAACGCCTCGGCGTTGGCCGTGTAGTAGGCGACATCGCCACCTTGCCGGACTTCGATCACGGCAATCGCCAGGATTTCATCGTCCTGCGCCGCCACGAGGCTTTCGCTCAAAACCTCGACGACCGCCTTAGGCGTGCCGAAGGGCTTCACAACCTTGAGGCCTTTGCGAGGTGGCATGGGGATTGCAATCTGATCTGAGAAGAAAAAATCGTACTGATTACGAAGAAATCAGTTGCGTACTGAGTACGAATTTTCTATAAAGGTTTGGTCAGGTGATTGTGCCTGACGAACCGAAAGGGGGTGACACCGTATGAAACTTCCGAAAGTCGTCCTGTCGATCAGGTTCCTTGGACGGGAACTCATCCTGATCTTCAGATAAGGCGAAGGGGGATCGGGCAAAAGCCCGGTCTCCCACGGAGGTAAATCGGTGTCACCCCTTGCGAGGAGATTAGCATGACCCCTGATCAGTTCAAGGCCTGGCGCAAACGAGTTGGTTTTCGATCCCAACAAGCAGTTGCCGAAGCTCTTGGGATATCAAAGGGATCCGTCGAGAATTATGAGGCCGGACGTCGGCGGGACACCGGCGAGCCGGTTGCTATCCCCGAGGCCGTCATCTTCGCGTGCGCTGCGATTTCGCTAGCGATCCAGGCGGGTGTTGACCCTCGAAACACAAGGTACCTTCGGAAGTGGGCAGAGGATCAACTCGCTGTTATGCGTGAGCCGGGGTAGTTATCCGCGTGAATACTGTTTGTCAGAGTCGACTCTCAAGTGGTTCCGTGGTCGGATACAGCCAAGCTACGTAGGGAGGCGAGCAGTGGCTGACTATTGGGTGACATTCAGGATTGAATCGGACGGTTCTTACCAGACGAGATATCAATCCATGCTGAACGCAATGATTAAAGCACGAGGGCAGCAAGCATCTTGGGGGGAGCCTACCTCATTCTGGTTGGTTCAGTCAGGGCTCGCAATCGACGCCTTTGCTAGACAGCTGACGGCCGGCCTCAAATCCACAAAGGACCTCTTAGTAGTTCGGCAACTCGCGGTGGACGATTCCGTCTATTTCGGCAAGACTGAGCACTTAGGCATACTCAAAATTTTCTTGCCGAAAATAAGAAAACTCGGTTGATCTATTGAGCAGGAAGTCCCGCTAGCAAAATCCTTCGCGCAGCCGGCCCCCATGCGGTGAACCTTTGGCTATCCGGGCTGACACATACGAAGCCGGTGCTGCGACGAAAGGCAATAGGTGGCGGGTTAAGTTTGTGGCAACGGGTGCCGCCGTCCGTTTAGCCGGTTCTCACATCAGACAGCTACGAACCGGGCCAAGAACACCGTCTGTATGAATTGATGCAGGCCGGGCTTGATACCGGCTCGGGGCATAAACCCGTCCAGAGGCAATGCCTACGGACCCCGCCATCGAATGCGTTTCCTTCAACGCCGCTGCATCAAAGTGGATTGGGGCACTGCGTGCGGCTGGCCGGTCATAAATCCGGTGCCCGTAGCGAGACCTACCCCAAACAAAAAGGGCCGCCCGAAGGCGACCCAAACTCGTATCTCTCATATATAGGTGGCCTGGAGCCGAACTGAGTATACGCTACGCCGCCAGATCCTCCCGACGTATCTCGCCGAGTTCATCGCGGACCGCGATCAGTCCAAGATGGGCCATTGCGCAGGCCGCGCCTTTTGCCCCCGCGTGGTTGCCAATGCCCATGAGACGCCCGACCGCTTCGTAAGTCTTCCCATGCAGAACCAGATCTTCGAAGGGCTCGACGATCACGCCAAGGCGAGTTCGAAGGCGCGCCAACAACACGCGGTCGTCAATCATGTCGTTGACCTTCCGGTCGCCATTCCATTTCTTCGCCACCGGTGCCGATGCGTGCATGACGGTTTCACCCGTGCGGCTCGCTTGACGCGGCGGCGTGTCGCCGATCGCTTCCGCCGATAGTGAGCGGCGCACGCGGCCAAAAACAACCTCACCCTTGTGATTGAAAGACGTCTCGTGAGCGACGACGAGATAGTCGCCTTCCGTCGGCGTTGTGCCAGTCAATTGCTGATCACTCGTCGCGCTGGCTTCAATCTGCCGATAGCGAATAGCGTACTTGACGAGGTCGTGATTACCCTCGGCGAACAGCGCCTTCACGAGCGGCCAATTGACGTTGTCGTTGTCGGCCTTGCCGTCCCAGCCGTCACCGATCGATTGCCGGGTCGTAATGCGGGTCTTTTGCTTTCTGATGGCTTTTGCCTCGGCGCGAAGCTCACGCTCCTTGGGCGTGAGCGCAATAACTTGTGCAGTCATGGGAAGGCTCCACGATGGGAGAGAAAGGACCCGGTAACGGGTGGCGGGAGTTGGCGGCTCCGACTCGCGCTCGATGGGCGCGATATCACAAGGTAACAAATTCTAGGCGGCGACGTCAAGGGATGAGACGGGGTTGTTGTCGTTTCCAGGCAGACGGGCCTCGACTAAGGCAAGTGTGAGAGCGGCGGTAGCTTCTGGGGTTGGCTCCTGGACCACGATCACCTCAAATCCCAACGCCCTTAGCTCGGCGTGCGCGTCCTCCTGGTCCTGGCTGAGATCTCCGTCCGTCGTCTTGTACTCGATGAGCAAAAGCCGCGGACCCTTGATGTAGACTCGAAGATCGGCAGACCCTGAATTTAGCCCGGTTGCCTTCGCCAAGCCGATCTCTCGCAAGCTCCGTCTCGCCGCGTTCATGTCGCCTTCGATCCGGATAGGCCAGCCTGCGTCGCGCATGCGGCGCAGCGCAGTTACCGCCGCACCCTGATGGCGCCATTCACGATCGGGCTTCGTTGCAACGGGTCGGCGTGATGCTCGCATGTTTGTGTCTCCGTGGTTTKTGGAATTGCCTAGATCATAGAGAGTCCTCTCTAGATCATAGGATTCTACGTGATTTATATATATGTCATTATTTACAATTAACTCATTGAAACCCTTACGGCATAAGGGAAAGCTAATTGTAAGCGATTTACAATTATGCAATTAACTCGAAGCGCTAATTGCAAACTGTAAATGCCGATTCAATTCACGCGGCCTCCTCTTTCGGGCGTCCGGAGCCCATGAGTGTAACCTGTAGCCCGCGTCCTTTTTTGACTGGCTGCTCGATATCGCCGACGGCCGCCAAGCGGTCGATCGCAGATCGAACGAGCCTGTCTTCCGCCTTCGACACACCGCGCGCCCGCAACAGCACGGACAGCGGTAGCGTCCCCGATTTCGATTGCTTCAGGGCCAACAGAACCGCCTTGCACAGCTCCTCGAATTGCGAGCCGGCCATGTGGTCCCGAATGCCGCGCGAGATGCTGTCAAGCGACCGTTGGACGATCGCATAGCCCCACTCGATGTCGTCTCGCGTCACGCGGGCCCTAGAGCCGTCGCGGGATAGCGCTCGCATCGTGGCGTATTTGATCGTCTGTTCGGCCGCACGACCAACGACACCGTCGCTCGCGCCGTTCTCTTCGATCTCTGCAATCTGCCAATCTTCGATTTCTATCCATCGTTTCTCGACGTCTTCCGATTCCCATGGCACCGCGTGAAGTGACGGCCGCATGTCGCCGGCGGCATACCGGGACATATTTCCGCCTACCTTCGGCATATCGGTCGTGACTTGCTTGAGGGCGGCGACGAGCGAGGGCGGTGTCACGATGAGCGGTGGCGCAACATGCCTGTCCGGCCTGTTCAGCGCCTCGATGACGGTGAGACGGGCCACAAAACCGTCGGAGAGGGATTCCTCTGTCAGTCCCTTGTAGAAGGTCGTTGGCGTCGTCATGCCCAGCAGTGACACCGTGGGGCAGTGAATCGGCGTCGCTGCCTCCCTCTTCGGGTCGGCATGCTCCTTGCCCGTCCAGATGCCCGTAGAAAGCCCGTACAGCTCGAGGAGCACCTTCCGGATGGTCTGGGCCCAGGATGACGCCGTACGCCCGTTCACGGACTGTAGAACGACGCCGATCTCATCCCAGGGCATGATAAAGCATGGCTCTCGGCGGACAGCTTTTTCGATCGCCGAACCGGAAGTCACCTCCCCCGGCCCGATCAGCTTGTCGAGCGCGGTGTCGGTGGCGAGCGTGCGAAGTGCCTTTTGTGGATGATCCTTACCGAACCCCGGCCCCGCCACGCCAACCATGTAGACGTTGAGTCCCGCACCGGTTGGACCGACGAACCGCCGGCCGTATAGCGCCGAGACGAAAGACAGCGCGCCGAGGATGGCGAATTCCCGAACCGGGCGCCGGCCGTTGTCGAGGATCCACTGGCTTATGACCTGCAGCAGTCCGCCGGCCGCCTGCGGCGTGAACGGGTCCACGCTCGCTCGCGGGGCGGCAACCGTCGCGACTTGCGGGGCCGGCATGGTCGGTGCGTCGACTTCCGGTTCATTTGCTGGCGGCTTTGGGAACCAGGGTTCCAGCCCGTAGAGGTCCGGCTCTTGATACCCCAGCCGCTCCCGTAACCATTGGTCGGCGTAGTCCAAGCCGCAGCCTAGAGCAGCCATGACGAGGTCAAGCGGCGTGTATCCCCGGTCGCCGTCGTGAAAGTCCTTGATGCCGTCGCGCGTGATCTTGAGATTCGAGTTTCGGTCATGGAGTGGCCGCCCACGGTTTGAGGGTCGCCAGAACGCGACGGCGAGATAGCCCTTGTGATTGGGCTTCAGCTTCGGCAGGTCGAGAGCGGGAACCCAATCTTCAAGGCGAGAGAGCGCCGCGCTGTTGAGATCGCGCCAGATCGAATTGCCGTAGCCGTCGCCGTTCGGCCTAGGCGCGTGCATCGGTGTGTATCCGAACGGATCTAAGGCGTCAGCAATGCGCTCGGCGATATCGTCGGGAAGCTCGGGCAGACGCTCCGGCGTGACGAACTCGAGCGTATCGTCCGTTACCCAAATATACGGGCGGCCGTTTTCCGGGTGTAGTGTCGGCGGAAGCACAGTTTGCTTTCCGTGTGCGAGGAGATCGACGACGCGTTCGCCATTGACGTTGTATGCGGCAGATTTCACGGCGGGGGTCGCTCGGTAAAATGCCGTGAAGCCCTTCGCGCCGCGCTTCGCAACCGGCGAAGGCGGAATGACCGCGGCGAGAGCGGCGCACATCTCGGGATCGTCCGTATCGATGTCGACGGCAACAACACCGCCGAGGCCGAGCGCCATGCAGACTCCCGCGTCCGGCCACTTGGACCAGGCACGGGTTTCGAACTCGCTAGGCAACCGGTCGCAATACTGCTGCCAGTCGTTCTTACCGTACCATTCCCCAAACGACATCGAGCCGGGGCGTTTAGACCCCGGCCGACACGGAATGCAGGAATAGCCATTGTCGACGAGTTTCGCGCCGACGAGAGCGTAGGGAGACTGATTAGACACTCGGCTTCTCTCCGCCATGTTCTTTGAGGTCATCGAAGATCAGTAGAGCGCCAAAGACGAGGACTGATCCCATGTCTTGCCAGTGTGTCGCGCCTACACCCCAATTGTGAACGGCAATCCACCCGAGGATCGCGATAGGAACCCAATAGGACCAGCGCTTGAGGACTACTTTGAAAGCTTCCTTCACTGTGTCTCTCCGCTCTCTTTGGGAAGGATGGAGTCAATGGCGGCGGTGATGCCCATCCGCACAAACGACACGTTCGGGATAGGAGACTGCGCCGAGTACATGACCTCCGCCTGTTTTTTGATGGTCGCCCCCACCATCTCCTCCGTTACGCCATCTCTCAATGCGCGAAGGGCGGCGATAGTGCGGGCGATGCTCGCCTGAATGCGCTGGTTTGATTGCGCCAAATCTTGCACTGCCACCCAGTCGAGRTCCCTAGATTCGGCGTACGCGTCYGACACKGCCCATGCTTCGGGGTCCACTGCCCTCGCCATCTTCTCGATCACCTCATTCATGGCTGAGTGTCCTTGTGCTTGATGGCTTCTAACTCGTCGTAGAGAGCGAGGATGACCCGCACGTCCT
The DNA here is from genome assembly GCF_056401005.1 of Microvirga sp. P4_G7. Classification (NCBI taxonomy): domain Bacteria; kingdom Pseudomonadati; phylum Pseudomonadota; class Alphaproteobacteria; order Hyphomicrobiales; family Methylobacteriaceae; genus Microvirga; species Microvirga sp. P4_G7. The sequence goes on from NZ_JBFUKD010000002.1 coordinate 32,463, forward strand.
CCATGTCGATCCGAATGCTTCCGAGAGGCCTTTCAGCAAATGGCCGAAGGTCAGCGATCAACATTGATAGATGGAAGTCCCGGAGCCGCTTCTCCTCTGCGCTCATTCCTTCATTGGTCATTGCAGCACTCCCAAGGACCACAAGAAGCCGATCGTCGGCAGGACCGTCAGCCAAGCCAGGGCTGCCGCAATTAAGACCGCTGCCAGAAATCCAGATACCTGAACTCGCATTCTCAACTCCCCTAAAACGGCGCCTTGTGAGCGCGGATCTGACGGCGAAGACTGTCGCCGAACTCAACAACGGCACGCTTGACGAGTTCGCGCGCCTCGATGTCCTCAAACTCTGAAAGGTCTGTCTTGTTGATCTCCGACAGGTAGGAGCCAACGACGTTGACCGCGTCGCCGACAGCGGCGACCTCGTACATGTCGAGCCGCCGTGTCTCCCGGATCTGCTTCGCAATCAGGCTGCACTCGGTACAGAGCCAGCGGGGGCGGTTTACGTCACCGATGCCGACCGCATCAGCGCGGCGACTGCAGACGTGACATTCGGCCGGTTCGTGGTTTGGGTTCATGCTGCCACCGCCTTTGCATCGTTGTCGTTGGCAGCGGGCATGTGGTCTTTCCAGTCAAACCACTGGATCTGCGGCCGACCTTCGTGCCGCTTGTCCCACACGAACCACGCATGACAGACAGCGCTCCCAGCTTTTGGTCCGGTCCAGCCGTCGCGGTGCATCATCGGCAGGCGGCGCGAGGCGACATGCACACGAGCAAGTGGCGCAGCCTCAAACCACGGCTTGCGTGCGGCACCTTCGAGGAAGGCCAGCCGCAGCAGCATGGCAACGTAAGGCGCGCGCTGGAGCGAGGCCTCGACGAACTCCCGTGCAAGCTTGAACGGAGGATTCGTGATGATTGCAGCGGCACGTGGGTCGATGTTCGTTGTAAGGAAGTTGATGTTTCCTTCGCTGAAACCGCGATCGACCAAGTCTGTTACGTAGACGTTATATCCGGCTTCTAACAGCACACGGGCGATGGCCCCGTCTCCGCAGGCAGGCTCCCATATGGTGCCGCCAGGAAGCCATTTTCGCTCAACCGCCAACAAGGCGCGAGTTGCCTCGGGTGGGGTGGCGTAGAAGTCGTCGCCTCTATCTGCGTGACTGTGCATTCCGACTCCGCATACGGTCATCACGCTGCCTCCTTCTCTTCACTCGCCACGCGGTAGCCCGTCACCTCGTAGTAACGGCCCGATGGCTTGATGCTGATTTCCCCGGTTGGTTGAAGCTCGTCGGCTCGTTCCAACCACTCGACGACAGTCTTCGGCGCTGGCGCTTGCCCGCCGTGATCTCGCCAGAACCGATCCGCCTTCTGCTTTGCGAATCCCGTGTGCTGCGGGCAGAGCCAAAGCTTGTGTTTGTTCATCCCCATCGAAAACTCAGCGCGAACACTATCCGTGCCGCCGGGCTTGTCGTGGTATTTGAACTCGCGCCGATAAACCGGCATCCACTCGGCGGCCGCACTGCTTAAGATCGGCCCGGCGTCCGCCGTCGCTTTGTGCTTCGGCTTGTCTTCGAATTCGAACTCGTGACCGCAATCCGCGCATGTCCTCGCCGAAGCATGGACGATGCTATGGCACGAAGGGCAAACCTTGATCGGCGCCTCACCCTGCCCCTTACCGGGCTTGCGAGCCCGCACGTCGTCGACCGGCCCGTGTGTTCGAACCCAGCCGGCGAAGTCCAACACAAGGCAGTTGACCTTACCGGGTGCGAGCCGCGTGCCCCGCCCCACAGCCTGCACATACAAGCTGGGTGACAGCGTCGGTCGCATGGCGGCAATCAAGTCCACCGCAGGCGCGTTGAAACCCGTCGTAAGAACGCTGTTGTTCGTCAGGCAGCGGACGCGTCCGGCCTTGAAGTCTTCGATGATCCGGCGCCGCTCCTGCTTTGGCGTGTCGCCCGTGACCGTCTCGCAAGAAAATCCTCGCGAACGAATCTCATCTCGGACGTGATGAGCGTGCTCAACTCCAGCACAGAACGCCATCCACGACCGCCGTTCGCGACCATAGCCAACGACCTCGTCAACAGCGGCCCGAGTAGTTTCGTCTCGATCGACAGCAGCCTGCAAAGCACCGGGAACATAGTCGCCGCCTTTCTTTTGAACGCCTGATAGGTCGAAGCCCGTCTCTGTCGCCTTTGACACGAGCGGGGACAGATAGCCGTCGCGGATTCCGTCCGCGATTCCGTAGGTGTAGATCACCTTGTCGAACAGCCGGTCGTCACCCTCGTCGAGACGCCCCTGCCCCAGCCGGAAAGGCGTCGCCGTCAATCCGACGATCTTCATGTCGGGATTGATCGCGCGCAGGTCTGCGATAAACCGGCCATACATCGTGTTGGCCTTCTGCGGAATCAGGTGCGCCTCGTCGACGAGCAGGACATCGACATGCCCGATGCGCTGCGCCTTCGAATGCACGGTCTGAATTCCCGCAAACAGGATCTGCGAATGAGCGTCCCGCCTGCCGAGTCCGGCAGAGAAAATCCCCGCCGGCGCAAACGGCCATATTCCGAGCAGCTCCTTGTAGTTCTGCTCGATCAACTCGGCGACGTGGGTAACGACCACGATCCGCATGTCGGGCCAGCCTGTGATGAGGCGCTCGTTAACGGCCGCCATCAGGAGAGACTTGCCCGTGCCGGTGGCAAGATCTAGGAGCGGATTGCCGGGCTCTTCTCCCCAATAGTCGAACAGGGCGTCGAGGGCTTGTTGCTGGTAGGGTCTAAGCTGTAGCATAGTTGCAACGCCAAATGTTGGGGAGAGAAACTTGCGAAACAATTCGTTCGAAATTTTCGAGGGTCTCTTTGGAGCCCACTTGCCCGTTCAGAATGACAGCGAAGCTGAGAAGGTAATCGACGAGCAACGGAGCATTTGGACCAACCTCCTTGAACTCACAACACGGAACACGCACAATCTCGGGAACAACCAACGCTTCACAACCGCAATGCTTGCCGTGATACGAGGTGTCACCGGCTCTCCAGATTTCTTTAAGAAGCGGTACGACCACGAAACGAAGACGCTCCTGGTTGTGGGAGAGCTTCCCGTCATCCTTCGGATCTCGTCAAAGATCGACGAAAGTGTGCAACGTGCTCCCGAGTCGTTCGTGGCAGTACTACTCACCGAAGCGGGCGAAGCAGTCTTTCGTCTCGCCCGGCTCGGTGGTGAGGACACAGACTCGCTTCTTCCACCTACCGTCATGCTCGCGCTGGTACAGTACCAGCGCTACCTGATCACCGCAGACGTCCATAAGCTCATCAGCAACCTGAGCATCGATGAGAAACTTGCAAAAGCGACCTCGAACATGCGCAGCGAGGGTGCCGCAGTAATTGAAGATCTGAAAACCAAAAGTGCCACCTTCAAAGATATTCCGCAGCGATTTGACGTCGCCTTTGATCGGGCCAACGCGCTCGCGACCGAGCTTAGAGACGATCACAAGTCCCAATTTGAGAAACTCGTCGCCGATTCTCGAAAGCAAGTTGAATCCCTGCAAGCCAGTGTCCTCGAAAGCAAAACCCTTGAAGGCGCGCGCGCCATCTGGGCCTCGAAGATGAATGCCCATACAACTGGATTTTGGCGGGGGCTTATGGGGCTGTCTGCGCTTGTTTGCCTCTGTCTTGGCGCCCTTTGGTTGTTCTGGGGCGATATCATTGGCGCGATTCCAAAGAACAACGCGGGTGAGATCGTTACCTCTTCCCTTATACTGTTCGTAATCCCCATGGTAGCCGTCGCCTGGGTAGTCAGGATATTTGCGCGTTGGGTCACAAATGCGATGACGCTCGGCGAGGATTCCGCGCAGCGGCTCGCCCTCCTCGAAACATATTTTCGTCTGGTTGCGGAAGCCTCGGCGAACATGCAACAGGCCGATCGTATCCTTATCCTGAATGCCATATTTAGACCACTGCCTGGACATCAGGCGGAAGAAGTTGCTCCTCCGACGTTGCTGGACCTCACCAAAAGCGCGATTTCCGGGAAAGGTGGGGGGTAGCAACATCACGCCGCCTCTCCCCTCGCCGCTCCATCAACCCACAACTCACCTGACGCCAACCGGTAGGTAATCGTCTCCGCTTCCTCGTCGACATCGACTTGCTCGCCAGCGATCAGACCCGGCAGGAACAGGTGCACGGGACAACCCTGCCGTTGCTCGTCGAGGCCCAACGGCTTCGACCAGCGCGCGCAACTCCAATGCCCGTCGCCGCCCATTTCCGCCGTCGAATGCAAACACGAACGACAAGTCACGCGCGGCATTGCACCTTCGTGGCAGACGGCTTTGTGCTTGCACCAACGGCACGCGAACGCCGCCTTGGATTCCGGGTCCTCGTGCAGTTTTGACGGAGGGTCATCGCTGCGGATGATGCGTTCGGCGCGCGCAAGTATGCGCAGGCAAAACTCGGCGTCGTACTCGACTCGCTCGAAATACCGCTCGTCGTCGTTCTTGTTCACGACGAGGTAGCCGGCTCGCGAAAGCCCAAACATGTGCATGCCGAGCTGAAGCTGGACAAAGTGCAGCGGCTTGCTGGCCTTGACACCTTTCTTCTTCAGATCCTTGAAATTCTTCTCGTTGCTGCTCTTGAACTCCATGAGATGCTCAGTCTTCGGAGCCTCCGGAATCCCCACAGCCCGTCCGTCGATCTTTCCGCGCACGTGACCGGCAACCAGGCGAATGCGGTCTTGCTGGCCGAACACGTCGACGCCGATGCGCTGCAGGTCAGCGACGAGCGCGTCTTCCCAACGGTCGCCCGTGCGGAAGATCGAGAGCTTGCGGCCTTCTATCTGTTCCGGTTGCGAGGCCCAGCGCAGGCCGTACCAGAGCGCTCGATCGCATTCGTTGCCGAGTTCGCCTACAGAGATGCCGAGCGAGTCATAGTGCTCGTTCGCGGCCTCGTATGCCGCGTAGATCGCCAGCACGGTCGGCGGGGTAAGAACGGGTTCGGGAAGGGGCGCCATTAGGAAAGGTGCCCGTCGATCTTGTCGTTAATTATGTCTAAGCCGACGAGCACGACGGTGCCATAGCCGATAGTGACCGTAACGGGGTCGCGGTCGACCATGCCCCACACGATGAGCACGTACCCGATCAAGAGCGTTGCAATTCTGATAAATTTCGACATCTTTCACATTCCTTCATTCGTGAGGGAAAAGAGGGGTGCGGCGTGGAGCCGCCAAGCAAGCGCCGCACCCCGGCTTGGTTAGGCGCCGCGCTTTGAGCCCCACGGACGCGAGCCACCCGCCGCTGCAGTCGTTGCCGGGCTATTGTTGTTCGCCGCATGCCGCTGATTGTCGTTCGCCGGCGCCTGCCCATCGTCGAAGTAGAACTGCTTGATGCGGTTCTGGAGTTCGCCGGTATCCTTGCGCTTCTCGATACCGATCTTCGCTTTGAACGCCTTGAAGTGAAGCTCTTCACTGTCCTGGGGATTCAAGACACCGACAGCGCGTCTGAGAGCTGCGAATTCCCGCTGCGCAATGTCTTGCGCTTTCTCATTCTCGTGCTCGAGGTTGAAGTTGTGAAAGATCTTGCGGTCGGCGTACTCGCCCCCGATCACCTGCATAGTGGTCTTGAGCAACATGCCGTTGCCTTTGGCGTTCGCCGTATAATCACTCTCGACAACTTCGAGATTGTAGTCGTTCGCCGGGAGAGGATCGAACGATCCCGATGACGGATTTGCATCGGGATTATAGCTTCCACCGAGTTGTGCCATTCGCGATCGCTCCTTACGCTGCCGCGTTGTTGATGCCCGTGGGGGCGGGGAAATATTTGGAAAGCTCGGCGTAGCCGGAGCCGCGCCGGTATTGGATGCACGCCGGCATGTCGTACCTGTTTTTGGCCAGGAAGCCGGGCCGCTCCTCAAGGTGGATTTGACGGTCGCCGCCGCCCTCCCCTCGTGTCGTGGTCTTCTTGAATCCGACCTCGGTCTTTTTGATGCTGGTTCGGTAGTCAATGAAACCAACTACGTCGGCTTTCTCGCGGACCAACGCCGCCGCACGCTTGTTCAACTTGATCTCGTAACGGTCATACGGGTCGTTGACGGGAGAGTTGAACTTTACAACGCCTGGGTGAGCCAGCAGTACGACGGCGATTCCGCGGCGTGTGATTGCCGCTGCCGCAGAAAGCAGATCATTCCATTCGACATCCGCCTCTCGGAACCCACGCCCATATGATGCGGGAGAGTCTTTCGAATTGTCGTCAATGGATTCCGCGCCGATCCGCTTGCAGGTTGCCTTCCACACCAAGGCCTCAAGGCCATCAAGACTATCGAGGATGACCGTCTTTCGGTCATGGTCGTCGGTGATCACTTCGCTCAAGAGATCGAGCAGCTCGTCGAACGACTCAATTGTTCCCGGCGTGGCGAGACTGACGCCAACCGGTGGCCTTTCACCCTCGGTATTGAAATAAACTGGGTCTGGGAACTCAGCGGCGATGGTGGTCTTGCCCACGCCGTCGACGCCGTACAGAACGATGATAGGAGGGTCGACGGTTTCCGTCTTTCTCAGACTAGAGAGTGATTTTGCCATTGTATGAAAGCTCCGCGCGGATGAGGAACGTGATGATGCCGAGGAAGGCGACGACGAACGCCGCCTGCCCCAAGATGTTGAGGAGCGTCATGCGTAGCCTGCGGGATGGCCGGGGGTTGGCCGGACATTGGCCTTGTTCACGCTGACGTAGTGTACGAAGGGTCCGGTCGCCCCTTGGAACAGACCAACGGCGCGGATGTGTACGCCGCCACCCGAAACGCTGGTCACAACGCCGGTTAGACCAGCAGCCGGCCCTTCCGTGATGGTGACCTGGTCACCGCGGCGCGGCACGTACTCGACAACCTCGTCGACGAGATCGTTGACGCATTCGAGGTTGTCTTCGTCTTGGTATTCCGGCATCCGCGAATCGCTCCAGTGAACGGACGCAATGCCGTTTGCGATTCCTCGGACCTGACCGACTGTGGTCGACATGACGAAGTCGCCGACCTTGAGGGAGAAAATATCCTTGTCGACTACGCGCTCAAGGATGCGAGAGTCCGCGAAGTATGTTCGTCCGCCTCCCCGCAATGGGATGACACCCCACATTTCTTCGCCCGCGACTTCAAGTTCGCCGAGGTGCTCCTCGCCGCGCGCCGTTACCCGATCTCCAATCTTAAATGCTGTCATGTTCCCCTCCTCACGCTGCTTGGAAGGGAACGACGTTCGACGTGACGACCGCCGCGTCATCGACTGGAACGTCAAGCTCGTGTTCGGGAAACCAGCGTCTGTGCTTGTGCCCGTTGCCGAGGTCGTACTCGACGAGGTATTCGTTCTCCCGGTCGCGGCTGTCTTTCCGCGAGAGGATCCTGCCTTCGACGAAGGCCTGCACTTTCTCGTCGATGTGAAATTCGAATTCAGACATAGCTTCTCCGTTCGCGCACGATGGCGCGTTAGAATTCGGCGTTGCTGGATTTGGTGCGTCCGCACCCTGGAGCGCCGGCCCGCGGCGCTCGGGGCTGCGGGTTAAATCAGACGCGGCTCGATCTCACGAGCACGGAACGGCAGGGGGTAATTGCGCTCTTCTCGCGCTAAGACTTCCGGGGGCACGTCGCGGTATTGCACGCGGTGCCGCTTGAGCAGTTCTGACGCCTTCGCGTCATTCTTGCGGGACTTGGACCAAGAAAAATCCCATTCGTCGCAGCAGCCAATAGGGTCCCCTACTGACGAGACCTGGCGAACGTTAGAGCCGACGTACGGCGTGCCGTTGAGATGATGCGATACTCTATTCTGGCTCACACCTACCAAGGCGGCAATCTGGCCCCGCGAAAGACCGTCCGACGCCAACTGGACGATGGCTGCTTCGAGGGTCACGTTGTGGTTTGTGCTTGTCACGTTCGGTCTGGACATTTGATTCCCCTGGTAACTCTTCGTAAAGATTAACCAGTGGTAACCAGTGGTGTCAACAATTGTTTGTGGTAAGACGAGACAAGTGGTACGACAATCACTTGTAACTCATTGTAGGAATTGATTTATGACGCTCGCCGATCGCATTCGCGAAGCTCGGAAGGCCAAGGACATGAGTCAGGCGGCACTCGCAACCGCAGTGGGACTCACCCAACAAGCCATTGGGCAGATTGAAACCGGCGCCACCAAGGTGCCTGCAAGCTGGCGCGAGCTGGCGCGCGTCCTCGAGATCCCCGAGGAAGAGTTTGCCGAGTTGATGCGCGAAGGCCAGCGCGATTCGCGGCGCGACCGCGGTAGCGCCCCTGCCGGTGCGCGCGCCCCCATGCCGCCGATTCGCCCCTACCGGAAGATTCCCGTGCTTGGCCGTGTCGCCGGCAGCCCCTTTGGTGAAGGGCACCTCATCATGAATCAGACCGTCGATCAGACAGAGTGTCCGCCTTGGCTCGATGAGGCGGAAGAAGCATACGCGCTGTATGTCGTGGGCGAATCAATGGTGCCGCGCTTCCTGCCTGGTGAGCTAATCTTTGTTCATCCCTGGCGACAGCCTCGGCCAGGGGACTATGTGGTCGCGCAGATCAAGAACAGCGACAGCACCGAGATCAGCGGGTACGTGAAGCAGCTAGTCCGCGCCGACAAGCGCGGCGTGCTAGTTCGACAGCTTTTCCCTAAGGAGGAAGATCTGCCGATTTTCCCCACGTCTTCGGTGCTGAAACTCCATAAAATCATAATCCCCGGACTCAACTAGTAACAATTTCAACAACCAACTTGTTGACTCCGCTTGTGACGCTTGTTACCTTCACATTGTTGAAGGAGAGCGAGCAGTGCAACAAGCAGCCTTTGTTACCCCCAGAAGACCTCGGCCGTGTGCCGCCACCGACAGAAGAAGAGAATCGGCGGCTCTAAAGGCAAAGGCGGAGAGCTTCATCAAAAGCCCCGCTGATCTGAGAACAGTACTCAATGGCGCGCGAGTGCGGTTGGATGACCACGACTTGGTCGCCCGGCTATCGTCGGTGCGCGCCGTTGAGATTACTCGTCGCGAGCAAACAGTCACCGACCTGTTTATTGATGACATTGATGCCGCGCTGATAGCAGCGCGATGGGCTCGACGAAGGAGGCGCCAATGAGCGCGCTCCTCGAGATTGTTCAAGTCGCAGGCGCGCTTCTGATCATCATTTTGGTCTGCGTCGTCTGGACAAAAGCCACCACCGAAAAATCGCAGGACGACGCACACGCCGAACCGCATGGCGACGTTCCTTTTTGGAGTGAGCGATGACGCACGTTTCAACAACGCAGATCGAACGCGCCGCCGCTGCAATGATGCTCGAGCGCGAGCAGATGATCGACAAGCCGCTGGCACGGATTTGGCATGATCTCGCGAAAGCGGCACTCGAGTCGTCACCAACGTCATGGCAGGACATTGACCGTGCGCCAAAGGATGGACGCACGCAAGTTGATCTGTGGATGTCTTCAAGCGAACGCGTCACTGGTTGCTGGTGGGATGCTCGCCAGCAGGTCTGGGTGCATTGGTGGGCCGATGGATACGGCAGTATCTGCGAAACACCGGTAGTTGGGGCCGCCACCCATTTCATGTTGCCCCCACCCCCTCCGGACGTTCCACCTCCGGATTGGGTAGTGCGAGTGCGCGAACGCGCGAAATCCGAAGGAACTTCGCCATGACCATTAGTTCAGATGCAAGCGGCTGGAAGTGGGTTCCGGTAAAGCCGACCGAAGATATGTTGGATATGGGCTCCTGCTACGAGGATCCAGAGGGCCGCTACGCTGGCGATCCATTATGGTCTGACGGTCATATAGCTGACGACATATACCGCGCGATGTTAGCAGCATCCCCGCAAGCCCCCTCACTATGGATGCCAATTGATACGGCTCCGAAGGATGGGACCGAATTTCTCGCGCGATGCGGACCAACCCTCAGGCCATTCTCCTGTTTCTGGGATGGGTGGGGATACGTCCACTATGACCACGATGACGGGTTGATTCAATATCCCGCTAATGAGTGGACGCCGATCCCTACACCTCCGGAGGCCCAGCCATGAGCACAGAACGCGCGCTTCCCAGCGACTCGCCGGTAATGAATGCCTGGAACGAGTACAAGGCTACCGATGAGTTCGCCAATTCGAAACGGTGGGCGACCCACCTGCAACACGTTGATGGCTCGCTATGGGCGTCATTCTTGCAAGGCTGGACTGCCGCGACTCTCACCTCTCCCACTCCCTCCGTCTCTTTGACGAGCGGGGGAGTTGCACTCTTCGAGGAGCATCGCGAGCGGCTTGAATTGATGGGCGAAGGTAACCCCAAGTGGGATCTATCGCCCAATGACCGAGCCGCTATCAATCAAGCGGTGTCGGTGATTGATCACCTCACAGAACGCCTCTCAACCGATGCGGATCGGGTGAAGGAGCTTGAGGCGGAGAACGCTCGTATACGCAGCTACCTTACGGACGGTGCATACGAAGCCCTGGAAAGCGAGATGGCATGGAAACGTCGCGCCGAATCCGCAGAGGCTCAAGTCAAGGAACTGACGGAGGCGCTGAAGCCGTTCRCCAACTTTCCCCGAAGCGGCGCGCACGCGGGAGCGAAGTACAACGCGGACCCGGTTTACGCATTCGAGGGATATGAGCTGACGGTCGGAGACTTCCGCCGCGCCCGTGATGTGCTCGCCTCCCATCCAGGGGGAGAGGCATGAAACACCTCTGGGACGTCGAGCATCCTTACTACATGACCGAGGGCAACTACTTCTCGAACGACTGTCACTCGCGCTTTGATGCGTGGGCCGGATTCATGAGCCAGTTCGGGGACTGCGACATGGACTATAACTATGTCGTTCGTTGGGATTGGCGCGAAGGCGACGGCTGGGGTCTTGGTGACTACAACGGCGATGATTACTACCGCCATGCCAGATTGTTTGTGCAGTTCGTTGGGCAGAGGAAGGCGACTCTCTGGTCGGCTGAGATCCATGTCTGCCGAGCCGATGAGCCGGCGATTATCGAATGGCTCATGCCCCGGTTCGAATACGCAAGAACGATGTGGGCTCCGTTCCATTCCGGTGACAGACAAGCACTCCACGAATGCGAAGGGGGAGAGTGATGGCGACGGCTCACACAGAGCGCCAGTGGCGCAAGGTCGTGTCGAGATCGAAGATCGTACAGACTTGGCGCGGCCAAGGATCGGCCCGGTACGAAACGCTTGAGTGTGGCCACGACATTCGCGTGACCGGCGATAAGGCTCTTGCACTCGCCTCCCGGCGCATCTGCCAACGGTGCCAGAAGGAGGCGGATCGCGCGGCTCGTCTCGCCGCAAGCACTACAGGAGCGGAATGATGGCTAAGTTCTATGTCGAAGTTCCGTTCGCTGGGTATGTCAGCGTCGAGGTCGAGGCGGACTCCGCAGAGGGGGCAATCGACAAGGCAATCGAAGAAGCCTGCCACCTCAATATTTCTCCATCCAAGGACGGCATCGGCGTCGAAATTATGGAGTGGGACGTACTGCACGACATCGTTCGCGGCAACGTCTGCTATGCGCCTCGGTCTCACGCCAGCGCGGAGGAAATCTCCGATGACTGATCTCGCACATCTCATAGAGAGGCTGGAGAAAGCCGTGGAACCGGATCGTCGGATCGATGCGGAATTAGCCTGCGCGATGATTTTCATTCAGCTTCGGCCGGCAGAGCCTTTCGATTTTGATGGCCGATTTACTTACGAGCCAGGCAACATCAAATGCGAGCACGGGTTCCTTATGAGTGACCACTTTACTGCTTCTATCGATGCAGCTCTGTCCTTGGTGGAGAAGAAGCTGCCGGGGTGGACGTACACCGTAGACGCCTCCGCACCGGAGTCCGGGATCGACTTTGATCTGTTTCCTCCCGGCAGAGCCGACAAATGCTCTGTCACTGCGAAATCTCTCCCTCTCGCCATCCTCATCGCATTGCTCCGCGCTCTTCAGGAGAAGGCAGAATGACAACTTGGACACCGCTTTGGGAAGAATGGCCATCTCAGCATCAGTTCGTTGCCAAGATAGTTCTGCGCGACGGAAAGTTTCAGAACGTCATCGGCCTCCAAACAGACGACGGAAGCCTATTCGTGCCTGACTGGCCTGATGCTCGAATAGTGGCTTGGGCTCCGTTGCCGGAGGACAAAGCACAATGAAGACGCACGATCTGAAAACGAGCCCGGTGTATTGGGATGCCGTGTTCATCGGCGAGAAGAATTTTGAAGTTCGTCGCGACGACCGGGGATTCCAGAAGGGCGACATTCTCCGCCTCTGGCGATCAACCGATCCTTACGGCTGGCGCGCCCCCAGCGTTTCAAACCTCGAACGGCGTGTGACGTGGATTCTGACCGGCGGCCAGCTCGGCATCGAGCCGGGCTACGTCGTCCTTGGTCTTGAGGAGCCCCGCCCATGACTGAACACCAGACCCAGCAAACAATCATGTCAGGAGTACTGCGCAACAGGCGCAAGTGGATGCTCGCGTTCTACGGCGAAGTGACCGCAGAAGGGCTGGAGCATATCCGCAAGCACTTGAAGCTGGTGATCGAATTTCTTGAAGAAGAAGAAGCCCTAGAGGCGGCGAGCGGGACAAATGGCGATGGAATCTGAACACCAGACCCTACGGGAGGAGATCGCGCGGATCATTTCTGGTGCTCCGTTTCCGAGCCCGCGCAGTTTCGCGAAAGCCGACGCGCTCCTTCCTCTCATCACCCGCGAAGCCGAGAGGATGCGGGAACGGTGTGCTCATAAAGCCGAGGTCATGTTTCTCGTCATCGAGAATTTTGACCCGACAGGCGAGCAGAAAGTCGCATGCGATACGGGCTATGCAATCGCCAATGCTATCCGCGCCCTTCCCCTCAAGGAGGCCGCAGAATGACCTCACCCCATCCCCATCAGGTTCCCCGCCTCGCGCGCTGCGGCCTCAAATGCCGCCCGGAACTCCCTCGGCTGGCATTTCCCCTCAAGACACGACAGGCACACCCTGACGGCCTTTGCATGGGCCGGGGTGTCCATCGCCTCTTCCGGCCATTCGTACAGCAGGATCTCAGCCGCCCGTTCGACGCGGGTCACCTCGAAGTGCTTGCCGCTCGGCAGCATCACCGTAACAGGTGGATTGAACCACGTCGCCATGTGCATTCCCGCAAGGAATTGCGCTTTTCCGATAGTCGAGGTGCGCCATGCGGATTCTAGTGTGTGGCGGTCGGGATTTCCATGACCGCGAGGCCATCTTTCAGGCGCTCGACGAGCAGGACGCGAGGGCCCGAATTCACACGGTGATTGAGGGCGGACAACGCACCCGCGACCTCAAGGGGAAGATCATTGGCGGCGCTGATTTTCATGCATTCCAGTGGTCTCATTCCCGAGGGCGTGACCACCTAAAGTTCGACGCCAATTGGAAGACTTACGACCGAGCAGCGGGCCCCATCCGCAATCAACGAATGATCGACGAGGGGAAGCCGGACATGGTTCTGGCCTTCCCAGGTGGACGAGGGACAGCCGACATGGTGAGGCGGGCGAAAGCTGCCGGCATTCCAGTTCTAAGCGGGATAGGAGGATAGCACGGATGGGGCATGCGAACGATAACGGCCCGCTCGGCAAGGTCTACGACCTCGCGGAGGCCGCGACCTACCTCAAGATGACAAACCGGGCGCTCGCCCGGATCGCCAAGAAGACGTCACATTGCTCGCTTCGCGGGCGCGATATATTGTTCAGCGAGAGTGACCTCCTCGCAATCTGGGATTCAATGCGATGCCCCTCCAACTCGTCAAGCGCTCTGCCAAAGGTAATTGGTACATCCGGGGCACTGTCCGAGGAACGAGCGTTTTCGAATCTACTCTCACGAGCAGCCGCGAAGCGGCAGAAGCGATCCGAGTCAAAACGGAAGCGCGCCTGCTAGAGGAAAGCATCCACGGGAAGAAGGTCCAAGTGACATTCCCGGAGGCCGCAGACTCTTATATCGCCGCGGGGGGCTCCGATCGGTTCATTCTGGAAACTAGGGCCGATGGCCGGAACGTTGGTCTAGCCATTCACTTCCAGGGGAAGAAACTTCTCGGCATCACCCAAGCGGACCTGGACGCTGCCGCAAGCACCCTCTACCCCGGCAAGGCACCGGATACTCTCAATAGGCAGTGCTACACGCCATTCATTGCGGTGTGGAATCACGCCGTTACGAACCAATGGGCCGAGCTTCGCAAGTGGCGTCGCCCCCGCAAGCCAAAAGGTACCGCAATCGTGCCGCGCGCGAAGCGTAGCGGGACGGCCCCAGTCACCTTTGACCAAGCGGCCCGGTTTGTGGCGGCCATGTCCCCCGCACCGGCAATGGTAATGACGGCCCTATTTTACACTGGCATGCGGCCGATCGAACTTTTTGCGCTCGAGGCTACGGACGTGAACGTGCCCGGCCGGTGGCTCGTGATCGCTAATAGTAAGACAGGCGAACCGCGTGGCATCCCGATGCATGAGTTCCTCGTACCGTTGTTCGACGGTCTTTTGAACCGGCGCGATCTTTCCGAGGAACCTCGCATTTTTCGCACGCCGCGAAATGAACCCTACCCCCTCACCGAAGACGGGGGCGGCCAACTCAAAACGGCCATCAAGGGTGCTCACATGAGGCTGGCGCGGTTGGCCCACCCGGACAAGGATCCCAAGAAGCTCGTAGTTAAGGATTCCCCACTTTACGGGATATCCCCCTACACCGCCCGGCATACCGTCTCGACGCAGCTCGTGGTCAACGGGGTTCACCCGCACATCAAGGACCAGATCCTCGGCCATGCGGCGGACGACATGAGCAGGCACTACACTCACGTTCCCCAGGCCCCGCTTATCGAGGCTATCAACACGCTGCCGAGGTGGGAACCGCTGGAGTGGATGGCGGATCCGGTTGGCTGGACGCGGAAGCTTGCGGAAGGCACCGGCGCGCGGAATGATTTGAAGGAGAAAAGGGCGTGAGGACGAGACCTTTTGAGGAATTGAGCTGCCGCGCGCTCAACGCCATCTGTCAACGGTTTGGCTGCACAGAGGACCAAATCAACCTGGACATGTTGCAGTGGTTTTCAGACAATCCGGATGAATCTCTGCGGCCAAGCAACTTCGGCAAGAAATCATTGCAGGAAATCCGCGAAGTGATCGCGCATTATTCCTTCGGCCCGCACTTTCCGGCGGCGGCGGAAGAAAGTCCCACCCGGAAAGCCGCGAAGGAGCGTGGAGAGATGATTGCTGAAATCGTCCGCCTATCCTCAAGGAAACATGCGGCAGAGTTTCTCGGGATCAGCATCTCACGTGTCACGCAAATCATTGCAGGGGACACAGACCGCACTTTCGGCGCCGAGGAGGCACAGGCGTGAGCAGGATGATTGATACAGAGAAGCTGCAGAAACTGCTTCCCCGTGACGACGAGGGGTTCTTCCACATGGAGTTTGATGTGGGGCAGCACTTGGCGTTCGCCCCAGCAAAAGACGACGGCTCCGGACCCGATCGCGGAACGGCGATGATGGCCGATTTTGAGAACAAGACGATGGTTGAGGTCCCCTTCCTGTCGATTTTCGGTCGAGATGGGAACACGCTGGCATTGGTCAATCACGAGGATTTCTTCGAACTGGCAGAAGCAATACTGAGCGGAGAAATTCCCTTTCAGCATCATCACTAATCCGTGCAAATCCCGTGCTCGGCAACTCTCCACTCGCAAATTCCCCTACAGCCGCCTAGCTTTATCGACCTACACCCGTACCCTTGGTAAGGGAGAGGTCGAGAGTTCAATCCTCTCTGGCAGCACCATTTAATTCAGCAATCAAATCAGATGCTTATTGAACGCGACGGCCTCCCCTGAGAGTCGCGGGATATTGCCTGTGCGTATGCAAAAAATGCGCAAAATGTCGTGCAAATGCAGACAGGCGAGGTTGCCCGGCCGGCCAATATGCCAGCGGTGTCGCTGACAGCCATCAAAGAACGCCGCTGGGCCAAACGCTGCCAGCGACTCTCATCGGCCGCCCGCCGCTCGCTTGCGGGGCCCTCCACCGAGGAGTATCTTTTCGCCCAATCAAGGTCCCAGCTTTGAACTTGGCTCCCGACGAGCCATTTTTTATCGACAGCTTTGCCGACGTCGCTCCTGAACTGAGTGGTTGCGTAACCCGAAGAAGGAGGACCTGATCGCAAAAGCCGCAGCCTCCATCGACATGCGTGACCCTGTCCGCAAGGCGGAAGCCTCCATCGTCATTTGAGATGGGCTAGGGACAACGACGCTGCGGTGGCCTGTGCACACAAGGCCACGAATTTGCGGTTGTCCGTTCGCCAATCTCGATGATCGCCTCTGTGGCGACTTGAACGAATGGAGAAGATGAATGTCGGAACCATCAACACATCCGAACCGGCGCGACGTCCTGGCTGCCTCGGCTGCGGCAGCTTCGTTGAACGTGCTTCCCGCAGGAACAGCCACAGCCGCCGAAGGCGTCGCGATCCGTCCGTTCCGCGTCAACATCCCGGAAGAGGATCTCCTCGACCTTCGTCGGCGCATAAGCGCGACGAGGTGGCCGGAACAGGAACCAGTCGCGGATCAATCGCAAGGTGTGAAGCTCGCGACGATGCAGAAGCTCGCGCGCTACTGGGAAAAGGATCACGACTGGCGCAAGGTCGAAGCGAAGCTGAACTCCTATCCGCAATTCATCACCGAGATCGACGGCCTCGACATTCATTTCATCCACGTTCGCTCGACCCATTCGAACGCACTACCGCTGATCATAACGCATGGGTGGCCAGGCTCGATCATCGAACAGTTGAAAGTCATCGAACCATTGACCAATCCCACCGCCCATGGGGGGAGCGCGTCCGACGCGTTCGACGTCGTGATCCCGTCGATGCCCGGCTACGGATTTTCCGGGAAGCCGACGACGCCGGGCTGGGATCCAGTCCACATCGCACGCGCTTGGGTCGTTCTGATGAAGCGCCTCGGATACACGCGGTTCGTGGCGCAAGGCGGCGATTGGGGTGCGCTCATCGTCGATATGATGGGGGCGGAGGCGGCGCCGGAGTTGCTCGGCATTCACTCGAACATGGCCGGCACGGTTCCCGCTGACGTCGGGAAGGCACTGCAGACGGGTGGCCCACCGCCATCCGGTCTCACGGCTGAGGAAAAAAGCGCATGGGACCAGCTCGACTTCTTTTTCAAGCTTGACGTCGCCTACGCCCAGGAAATGGGGACCCGCCCACAGACACTGTACGGTATCGCGGATTCACCGATCGGCCTGGCCGCCTGGATCATCGACCATGACATCCGCAGCCTCGAGCTCATTGCCCGGGTGTTTGACGGTCAATCYGAGGGTCTGACGCGAGACGACATCCTCGACAACATCACCCTCTATTGGCTCACGAACACGGCGATCTCGTCTGCTCGTCTCTACTGGGAGAACAAGCTGGCCTTCTTTGCCCCCAAAAACGTCGCCATCCCTGTTGCCGTAAGCGTCTTCCCAGATGACATCTACGCGGCGCCGCGAAGCTGGACGGAGCGCGCGTATCCAAAACTGATTCACTACAATCGGCTTCCCAAGGGCGGTCACTTCGCGGCGTGGGAGCAGCCGGAGTTCTTTTCAGAAGAGGTTCGCGCCGGCTTCAGGCCCCTGCGCAACTAGTGAAGGCGAAACTGCGCGGCGACGGAAGCACCAGACGCTTTCGTCGCCACGGGCACCGCTGTGAAGCCGTCGAGCATTAGGCCGGGAAGGCGGCCAGGCGTTCGAGAAGCGCCGTCACCCAAATTAGACAGACGATCAGGATGGTGCAGAGAACGGCCGCGGACCCGAAATCCTTCACGCGGCCGATGACGGGGTGATGGTCCGGATTCACGTGGTCACAAAGCTTCTCAATCGCCGTATTGAGAAATTCCACCGCGAGCAGCAATAGAACCGACGCTATCAAGGCGGTCCGGACCCAGAGCGTCGTGCCGATGAAAAAGGCTGCTGGGATGGYGACGGCAAGGATGACGAGCTCCTGGCGCACCGCTCGCTCGGTCGCAGCCGCATACCGCAATCCGCGCCATGAATTGAGTGAAGCCGCCCAGAGTTTGTTTATCGTCCTCGGTTTGTTCATCGTCCTCGGTTTGTTCATCGTCGCGGTCTGCCGCCGTGTGACGGAACTACAGTTTGGGACGGCGTTCTGCAACCATGGATACTCGGTTTCAGGCGAATTCGGCCCCTCATCCACATCCCGCGCTCGCGTTTCAAAGCGTTCGAACCGGGCCTTCGGCTTCAGTTTACCATCTCACGTCCACATGGGCGACCGAGGCTGGTATGCGTCTGGTGCGCCATTGCACCTTCTTCTTGCATCGGCCCGCCTACCCTGATTGAGCCAGAAACGAATCAGGTGGCAAATGAAGTTCAAGCCTTCTGCAGTGCAGAAAAATACGCCGACCGACCAAGGTCTCTCGGGACTGAGGCGCAGCCAGTTGGAGGTGAGCTCGGATGACGATTCAACGCGTCTTCTTCTCGCCGTCGCATTGGTGCTGATCGGCGTTTCGTTCGGAATTCTCTCCTGGCTGACGACCGAACAATTCCTCGCGCCATTCTAAGTGCGCGAGGACAAGCGACTATCGTCATGCCCCAATGCCGGAATGCGTCCTGATCTAGGCTGGGGTTCTGGCGGCGCGGTATTCGCGGGCGAAATCGAGCGCCTGATACGACCAGTAGGTCAGTTG
>NZ_JBFUKD010000003.1:0-42795 GCF_056401005.1 Microvirga sp. P4_G7
GGTTTGCCATCGACCCGCACCCCTTGGAGCAATTCATCGATATCATCGAATACGATCTCGGCTTCGCCCTTTACCGAGCCGTTTCGGGTGCGAAAGTCGCTCTTTCGGGTGCGGACGAGACGGAATTCCACTTTCACAGCGAAGGCGTTGACATCAAGGGCCAGATCTCCCGTCGGGACTTCGAAAGCTGGATCGCGCCCGATGTGGCGCGGATCGCCGACACCATCGACGAGTCGCTGAAGAAGGCCAATGTCAGACCGGACGCGATCGAGCGGGTCTTCCTCACGGGCGGGACGTCGTTCGTTCCGGCCATCAGGCGCCTGTTCCTGGATCGATTCGGAGAGGACAGGCTTACCTCGGCCGATCAATTCGAATCGATCGCCTATGGATTGGCCCTGATCGGTCAGAGCGAAGATCCGGAGCATTGGGCCGTCGCCTAGGAACGCTCGCGGAGGCGGTGCTTATTGCTGCGCTGCAATATCGGACTTGCCGTGGAGGCGGGCAGGGGGTTTATTCGCAGCCGGCTCCATTCTGCATTCCATGAAAGCTGAAGTTTCGTGTCCGTCATTCAATCCACCGACATTCCGGCGAAGGATCTGCCTCTTCGCGACGATATTCGCCTTCTCGGACGCATCTTGGGAGACACGATCCGAAACCAGGAAGGCGAGGCGGTGTTCGATATCGTCGAGCGCATCCGCCAGACGTCGATCCGTTTCCATCGCGACGAAGATCAGATCGCGCGACAGGAACTTGAGGCGACGCTGGACAGCCTCTCGCGCGGACGCAGCAACCAGATCATTCGGGCGTTCAGCTATTTCTCGCACCTCTCCAATATCGCCGAAGACCAGCATCACGTGCGTCGGTCACGTGCGCATGCCCTGGCGGCATCTGCCCCTCGCGAGGGAACCCTGGCGCGGGCGCTCAAGCTTCTGAGCGAAGCGGGCGTGTCGCAATCCGAACTTCAAGCCTTCTTTGCCTCCGCTTCGGTCTTTCCGGTTCTGACCGCCCATCCGACCGAGGTCCGCCGCAAGAGTACCATCGACCGCGAGATGGAGGTGGCGCAGCTTTTGACGGAGCGCGACCGGCAGCGCCAGATTCCCGAGGAGGAGACGGCGAGCGAAGAGGCCTTGCGTCGGGCCGTTCTTACCCTTTGGCAAACGAGCATCCTGCGGCGCACCCGCCTCAAGGTGATCGACGAGGTCATGAATGGCCTGTCCTATTACGACTACACCTTCCTCAAGGAGCTGCCGCGCCTTTATGCCTCTCTCGAAGATCAACTGAGCGCAGGCGATCCGGCTTGGGACAACGTGGAACTGCCGTCGTTCCTCCGCATGGGAAGTTGGATCGGCGGCGATCGGGACGGCAATCCATTCGTGACCGCTGAAACCCTGCGCCAGGCGTTGCTGCTGCAGAGCCGACGCGCCATCGGTTTCTACCTCGACGAGTTGCATCTTTTAGGCGGTGAGTTGTCTCTCGATGGGCGCTATGTGACCGTCTCCGAGCAAGTCCAGGCGTTGGCGAAAATCTCGCCGGATCATTCCCCCCACCGCCAGGACGAACCCTATCGCCGCGCGATCACCGGTATTTATGCACGCCTCGCCACCTCGGCGCTCGATCTTGGATACGATGACGTGGTGCGCCACCCGGTCGGAGACGCGCCGGCTTACGCGACCGTGGAGGAGTTCTCCGCCGATCTAGCGACCTTGCATCGCTCGCTGGTCGCGAACGGGTCGGGGGCCCTCGCACGAGGCCGTCTGCGGCGCCTGCGGCGGGCGGTGGACGTGTTCGGTTTTCATCTCGCCAGCATCGATCTTCGCCAGAACTCCGACGTGCATGAACGCGTCGTCGCGGAAATGTTCGAGAAGGCGGCCCCGGGCACCGGCTACGGTCGTCTCGACGAAGAAGCCCGCGTCAAGCTCCTGCTGGAAGAGTTGCGCACACCGCGCCTGCTGACGTCGCCCTACCTCGAGTACTCCGCCGAGACGATGTCGGAGTTGGCCATTGCCCGCGAAGCCGCATCGGCCCATCGCCGCTATGGAAAGGCCGCTGTCCCGAACTACGTCATCTCTAAGGCGAGCGATCCTTCCGACGTGCTCGAAGTCGCCCTTCTGTTGAAGGAAGCGGGACTCCTGCGTCCGACCGACGGCGAGATGGACATCAACATCATCCCGCTCTTCGAAACCATTTCCGATCTGCAGAGCTGCAGCGGCGTCATGGACGCCCTCTTTGGCCTGGCCGATTACATGAGACTTGTGGAGAGCCGTGGGAAAGCTCAGGAGGTCATGCTGGGCTATTCGGACAGCAACAAGGACGGCGGCTTCCTGACCTCGGGATGGGAGCTCTACAAGGCCGAAATCGAGCTGGTGGATACGTTCAAGCGCCACGGTGTCGCTCTGCGCCTGTTCCACGGTCGTGGCGGTTCGGTGGGCCGCGGCGGCGGTCCGAGCTACCAAGCTATCCTGGCCCAGCCTGGCGGAGCCGTGCAGGGCGCAATCCGCATCACGGAACAGGGCGAGGTGATCGCCGGCAAGTATTCGAATCCGGAGCTCGGCCGCAGAAACCTGGAGATCCTCGCGGCGGCGACAATGGAGGCGTCGCTCCTCCACACCGGACAGCCGGCACCGCGTCCGGAATATCTCGAAGCGATGGAGGAATTGTCGGACAGCGCTTACCGCGCCTATCGCGATCTCGTCTACGAGACCGAAGGCTTCGAGCGCTATTTCTGGGAATCGACCGTCATCGGCGAAATCGCCAATCTCAACATCGGAAGCCGGCCGGCGTCGCGCACCAACTCGCGCAGGATCGAGGATCTCCGCGCGATCCCATGGGTGTTCGGATGGGCGCAATGCCGGCTCATGCTGCCGGGCTGGTATGGTTTCGGCGCCGCAGTCACGGCCTTTCTCAAAGCCCACCCCGACAACGGGATGGCCCTGTTGCAGGAAATGAACTGCGAGTGGCCGTTCTTCCAGTCGCTTCTGTCGAACATGGACATGGTGCTCGCCAAGAGCAATATCGCGATTGCTTCACGTTACGCGACGCTCGTCGAGGACGTCGCTTTGCGCGACGCGATCTTCCCTCGCATCCGTAAGGAATGGGAAGAAACAATCAAGAAGTTGCTTCTGATTACCGAACAGGAAGGGCTGCTCGACGGCAACCAGCTTCTGGCCCGTTCGATCCGCAACCGCTTCCCGTATCTGGATCCCTTGAACCATCTGCAGATCGAATTGCTCAAACGCCACCGCAGCGGCGATGCCGACGAGCAGGTCGTGCAGGGCATTCACCTGACCATCAACGGGATTGCAGCCGGCCTTCGCAACAGCGGCTGATATCCTGCGCAGCGGGACGGAACCCGCCTGGCCCCCGACGGTTGATTTCGCGGAGTTGATCCACGTTTCGACACGAAGAGGAGACAGGCATGTCTCGTGGAGACAAGTCGTCCTATACGGACAAGCAGAAGCGCAAAGCGGAGCACATCGAGGATTCCTACGAGGACCGCGGCGTCCCGGGGGAAGAAGCGGAACGCCGTGCGTGGGCGACCGTAAACAAGGAATCGGGTGGCGGCAACAAAAGCGGTTCAGGCCGCGGCAAGAAGGACACCAAAGTGTCTTCGAAGAAAGGCGGCCGTCGCGGCGGGGCGGCGTCTGCGGCAAGACCCGCCACGGAACGTTCCGCTTCGGCGAAGAGAGCAGCGGCCACACGCAAACGTAAGGCCAGCTGATCGAGACAGCTCGAGTATCTGCTCTCACGGCGGGAACCGGCTTTCGCCCTCATGGTTATAACCATTCGAGGGTGGACACCGTTCAACATGTCGCCGGCTCCCGCTGGTTTATCGCAACCATCCCTCATTGCTCCAGCCGACGGAGACAAGGGATGGACACATTCTCGCCTGTGAAGACTTCGCCCGAATTGCGGCGTCGCAAAGCGACGACGATCGATATCGTCCTCTCGATCAACAGTCGCGATTACCACCTCGATCTCGATTCCCGCGTGACCCTGCTTGACGCGTTGCGCGAGCATGTCGGCCTCACCGGCTCGAAGAAGGGTTGCGATCACGGGCAATGTGGCGCTTGCACCGTTCATCTCGACGGTAAACGCGTGTTGTCCTGCCTGACGTTGGCGGCGAGCGCCGCGGGCAAAGCGATCACAACCATCGAGGGCCTGTCTCAGGAGGACGGTCTCCTCCACCCCATGCAACAAGCGTTTCTCGAACACGATGCCTTGCAATGTGGGTACTGCACACCTGGACAGATCATGTCGGCCGTCGCCTGCGTCACCGAAGGCCACGCGGACACGGATGATGACATTCGTGAGTACATGAGCGGCAATTTGTGCCGGTGCGCGGCCTATCCGAACATCGTCGAGGCGATCAAACACGCGCGTGACGCGGTGCTTGATTCGGCGAAGGAGCACCGGTCATGAGACCCTTCGCTTACGAGCGCGCGAAAGATCTCACCTCCGCAATCGCAGCGGCAGGACCCGCGAATCGTCCGTCTCTCGATGCACCGATTCATTATCTAGCTGGCGGAACGACGCTTCTCGATCTCATGAAGCTCGATGTGATGGTGCCCGAGGGCATAGTCGACATCAATCCGCTGTCTCCATCCCTGTCAGAAATCCGCATCGATGAAGACGGTGCATCGCTCGGGGCATTGGCGCGCATGAGCGACGTCGCCCACCATCCCGAAATCGAGCGCGGCTATCCCGTCGTCTCTCAAACGCTCAAACTTGCCGCGAGCGCGCAACTCCGCAACATGGCGACGCTGGGAGGCAATGTTCTCCAGCGCACGCGTTGCGCCTATTTTAGGGATGTATCCTGGAAGGCATGCAACAAGAGAGACCCCGGTAGCGGCTGCGCCGCCTTGGACGGCTGCAATAGAATGCACGCGGTGCTCGGCGTGAGCGATCACTGTATTGCCACCTATCCGGGAGACTTTGCGCAAGCGCTCATCGCGCTCGATGCGATTGTTCATCTCAATGGACCGACTGGACAGCGCGACATTTCTTTCCACGCGCTGCATCGACTGCCTGGCGATACGCCGCACGTGGAAACGGTCCTATCCGCCGGCGAAATCATTTCTGGGTTCCGGATTCCTGCAAGTCGCGTCGCCAGGCGTTCACTCTATGTCAAGGTGCGAGACCGTGAATCCTATGAGTTCGCCGTGACCTCGGCCGCTGTGGCGCTCGATCTTCAGGACGGTCGGGTCGCGGATGTGCGTATCGCTCTCGGCGGCGTTGCCACCGTCCCGTGGCGTGCTCGTGAGGCTGAAGTGATCTTGCGCGGTGGTCTGCTCGACGAAGCGAACGCGCGACGGGCGGCGGAGGCCGCTTTCGCAATGGCCGAAATTCGGGGCGACAATCAATACAAGCCGGAATTGGGCCGCAGAACCCTCGTGCGCGCGCTCATGCAGGCCGCGCAGATGGAGGTCTGAACATGGACGCGCCGACGCCAATCGAAAGCGGCACGATCGGAAAGGCCATTCCCCGGATCGATGGGAGACTGAAGGTCACGGGCGCCGCCCGCTATCCATCCGATGTGGCCGTCGCCGACAGTGCCTACGCCTTCCTCGTGACGAGCACGATCGCGCGGGGGCGCATCAAAGCCGTCCATCTCGATGAGGCAAAGGCGGTGGAGGGGATGCTGGACATTCTCACCCATGAAAACATGCACGGCAAGATCCGCAAGGCACGCTTCTTCTCGAAGGGCGGTTATACGGCAACAAGCGTGGTCCCCCTGGACTCGTCCAAAATATGGCATGCCGGGCAGATCATCGCCGTCGTCATCGCCGAGACCTTCGAGGCGGCGCGAGAGGCTGCTCACAAGATCCGTTTCGACTATGTTGAGCGAAAGGCGGTCGCGACATTCGACCCGCGCCATCCGCGGCCGAGTTCATGGTCGCTGACCGGCGACGACGTCAAAGTCGGCGATCCGCAGAAGGCATTCGACGACGCATCGGTGAAGGTAGACGCTGCGTATTCGACGCCGATCCAGCATCACAACCCGATCGAACTCTACACCACGACTTGCGTCTGGTCCGGCGATCAATTGACGATCTATGAGCCGAGCCAATACGTGCACGGCCTCAAGAACGGCGTCGCCTCGCAACTCGGCCTCAAAGCCGACAAGGTGCGGGTCGTCTCGCCGTTCGTCGGAGGCGCGTTTGGGGGAAAAGCGGCGGTGACGCCACGCACGTCCTTGATCGCGCTGGCGGCGAAGCGCCTCAATCGTCCCGTCAAATTGGTGGCGACGCGCGACCAAGGCTACACGGTGTCGAGCCATCGGGCGGAGACACAGCATCGGATCCGTATTTCAGCAGATTCGAACGGCACACTGACGTCGCTCACCCACGAAGGATGGGAGGTGACCTCGCGCTCCGACGAGTACAAGGTCGCCGGCACCGAGACGACGGCGCTCATGTATGCGTGCCCGAACATCGCGACAAAGGTCCATCTCGTCCACGCCGACCGGAATACGCCCGGGTTCATGCGCTCGCCGCCCGAAGTGCCGTACATGTTCGCCCTCGAAAGCGCGATGGATGAATTGGCGGTTTCGCTGGGAATGGACCCGGTCGAACTGCGGCGCATCAACGATACCGCCGTCAGCCCGATCGATGGCAAGCCGTATTCGAGTCGTTCACTGATGACATGCTACGACCGCGCCGCTGCATCCTTTGGCTGGTCGCGTCGCAAGTCCGCTCCGGGGTCGATGACCAATGGGGATTGGCTCGTCGGCTGGGGGTGCGCGACCTGCTGCTACCCGACGAACGTCGCTCCCGCGGCGGTGCGGGTCACTCTGGCGCCAAACGGCACGGTGCGGGTCCAGACCGCTGGGCATGACATCGGTACGGGCGCGTATACGGCTATCGCCCTGACGGCGGCGGAAGGGCTCGGTGTTCCCGTCGAGGACGTCAATGTGGAGCTCGGAGACAGCACGCTGCCTCCGTCCCCCGTCGCTGGAGGCTCGAATGCGACGGCGAGCATCTGCAACGCAGTGGCTCTCGCTTGCCAGGAGCTGCTGGGACGAATGGCCGAGGCGGCATCCAAGTCAGACGGTCCATTGACGGGAATGGATCCTGCTGCGATGCGGATGCGAGACGGTCGGCTGTCTGCGCCGGATGGCATAAGCGAGTCGCTCAAGGTGGCCTTGGCACGGCTCTCGTTCGGGCCCGTCGAGACGACGACGAAATACACGCCCGACGTCGCGCCCACAGCGATCAAGCTGACGGGACACGCCTTGCTGGGGAAGGGTATTCCCGTCATGACAGCGGGCACGAACGCCGGAGACCATATCCAGTATGCGTTCGGCGCCGAATTCGTCGAAGTGCGCATTCATCGGCGCACGCGGGAAATCCGCGTTCCGCGTATCGTCGGGGCGTTCGCCGCCGGCCGCATCGTCAGTCCGACGACGGCACGCAGTCAGCTTCTCGGCGGCATGATCTGGGGAATCGGCTCGGCCCTGCACGAGGCGACGGACATCGATCCTCGCGCGGCACGATACATGAATGCCGATCTGGCCGAGTACCTCATACCGGTGAACGCCGATATCGGTGAGGTCGACGTCATCTTCGTTCCGGAGGAGGACACGAAGGTCAACGCGCTGGGTATCAAGGGCCTCGGCGAGCTCGGCAATGTCGGCACCAATGCGGCGATCGCGAACGCCGTATACCACGCCACCGGCCGACGTATCCGCGACCTGCCCATTCGGATGGAGAACCTGCTGTGAACGATGCCGGGATGCCGAACGGGGATCCTTTGGTGCAAACGGATTGGCCGCTTTTCGGCCTCGTGGTCGATCCGCGCCCCGTACTCGCGCGGGAAAAAGCGGAGCAACGGGCGTGTGTGCTGGCGACGTTGTACGCAGCGAGCGGAGGTGCGCCGCGTGGCGTTGGCGCGCAGATGGTCGTGACGTCGTCATCGGCAAGCGGATACCTGTCCGGAGGGTGCGTCGAGGCCGACGTCGTCCGCAACGCCCGCACGGTCTTGAGCGATGGCGTTCCCCGGTGGCTCGTTTATGGCAAAGGCGGACCGATCGACATTCAGTTGCCGTGCGGGGGGCGGATCGAGATCTTGCTCGAACGCTTGTTGCCTCACGACGAGGTCGTGGCGGATCTTCTCGCCCATACGAGAGCGCGCCAACCCGCCCGTTGGACGAGCGACGGCATTACGAGATCCTGCACCCCCGACAATCAGCTCGATCCATTCGTGTGCGGTATCCAGCAAATTCGGATTGCGCTGAGTTACGAGCCAAGACAGCGTCTCGCCGTCGTGGGCCATGATCCGGTGGCGCTGGCGCTCGCCTCGATGGCAATCCAGTCCGGTATCGAGGTGCACCTGATTCGACCGAAGGGACCGACAACACCGCCGCCGGTCGACGGGATCGTCTATTGGCGGACGACGCCTGCAATCGCCTTTGCCGCGATCGGTCTTGATCCGTGGACGGCGGTCGCCGTTGCGACGCATCAGGACGACGACGATCACGACGCTTTGATAGCGGCGCTCCCTGCATCTGCCGGTTATGTCGGCCTTCTCGGGAGCCGGCGACGGTTGCCTGGAAAGCGCAACCGTCTTCTGGCAGCCGGTTTGTCGCCCGAGGCGCTTTCACGTCTCAAGGCCCCGATCGGGGTCTCCCTTGATGGCAATACGCCTTGGGATGTCGCCATCGGCATCCTGGCCGAGGCGCGGCAGGTGCTGAACGGTTCGCGATACCGTCGGCTGCGCCCTATTCGTGCCGTCAATGCAGCCTAGACCCGGCCTATGACATTGCACGCGATCGTCCTTGCAGCCGGTTCCGGCAAGCGCTTTGGAGGTGGCAAGCTTCTCGCCGAATGGCAAGGGGCCTTGCTGCTTCATGGAGCCCTCAATGCCGCGTGCCGCGCGCCGGTGGACAGTATTCTCGTCATGTCCGGGGGCAACGGCGATGAGGTCGCGGGGGCATCCCTTCAATGGGCGCAACGGAATGGGGAGGCCCGGTTAAGGGTGGTTCCAGTCGCCGATCATGCGGAGGGGATCGCCGCTTCCCTGCGGACCGGTATTGCGGCCCTCCCGCGCACGGCCGAAGGCGTGTTCATCTTCCTCGGCGACATGCCTCGGGTGCCGGCCTACCTTCCTGTCGAAATGGCGCAGATCCTGAGAGCCGGGGCGCTGGCCGTGGCGCCGCTGTGCCAGGGGCAGCGCGGGCATCCCGTTCTCATTTCTCGCTCGCTGTTCCCAAGGGTGCGCGCCTTGCGGGGCGACGTTGGCGCCAAGCATGTGCTCGAGGCGCTAGGCCCCGGTCTGGTTCTCATTCCGACCGACGAACACGGCGCACTGTTCGACGTCGACCGGCCCTCGGATCTGTTTCGCGGCGAGCCAAGCCCCTGGAGCGCCTGAGCGCTGCAGTCTGTTTCTTTTCCTGTCCTGTCGCGCGCCCGGAGGCTATATGGTCTTGCGGATCAACGGAGAGGCTTCGGGCACGAAGGTGCCATGGCGCGGGACAAAAACCACATGAATCGATTTTCTTCGCAGGAACGGCTCGCATCCGTTCTTCCGGCGGACGGGTTTGAAGGATCTCTGGCGGGCCGCGTCTGGCGGCCGGGCATTGGACCCTCCGTCGTGGCGATCCGCCCGGATGGGGTCGTCGACATCTCCTCGACGGTTGCGACCATGAGCGAACTCGCCGCACGGTCCGAGCGGTCGAGGATCATCAGGAGCGCCGCGGGTGAGCGACTGGGAGCCTTCGAGGCCATTCTCGCCAATGCCGATCCTGATGGGCGCGACCCATCGAAGCCGTGGCTTCTTGCACCGGTCGATCTGCAAGTCATCAAGGCAGCCGGCGTGACATTCGCCGTCTCCATGCTCGAACGGGTCATCGAGGAGCGCGCGCGGGGCGATGCCACCGCGGCGGCGGCGATCCGCACCGAGGTCACTCGGCTTGTGGGTGACGATCTCAGCCGGTTGAAGCCCGGTTCCCCGGCGGCGATGGATCTGAAGGCCGTACTGATGGCGCAGGGCGCCTGGAGCCAGTATCTCGAGGTCGGAATCGGCCCAGATGCGGAAGTCTTCACCAAGGCGCCGACCCTGTCCGCCATCGGCGCCTTCATGGACGCCGGCTACCATCCGAAATCGACCTGGAACAACCCGGAGCCTGAGGTGGTGATGGTGGTATCGGGGAAGGGCGAGATCGTCGGCGCCGCGCTCGGTAACGATGTCAATCTGCGCGATTTCGAAGGACGATCCGCACTTCTTTTGTCGAAGGCCAAGGACAATAACGCGTCCTGTTCCATCGGGCCTTTCATCCGATTCTTCGATGACACCTTCAGTCTCGACGACGTGCGGCGCACGACCGTGACGCTCACGGTCGAAGGCGAGGATGGATTTACCCTCGAAGGATCGTCTTCGATCTCTCGGATCAGTCGAGATCCAGAGGACCTCGTCGCGCAGACCATCGGCGACAACCATCAATATCCGGACGGCTTCGTCTTATTCCTGGGCACCATGTTTGCGCCCACACAGGATCGCGACGAGAAGGGCATGGGCTTCACTCACAAGCCCGGCGATATCGTCACCATCGCGGCGCCGCCTTTGGGGGCGCTCGTCAATCGCATGCGCACGAGCGACCAATGTGAGCGCTGGACGTTCGGCCTGAGCGCCTTCATGACGAACCTCGCTCAGCGCGGTCTCCTCAATCAGAAAGTTTCGGCATGACCAAGAATTACATAGCGGGCGAATGGGTCTCGGGTGCCGCCGCAGCCGCGGACATCAATCCGTCCAATACGAACGACGTTGTCGGCGAATTCGCGCGCGCCAGCGCAGCGGAAGCGGAGGCGGCGATCGCCGCGGCGCACGCGGCGTTTCCGGCCTGGTCCCGGTCAGGTATCCAACTGCGCCACGACATCCTGAAACGCGTCGGCGACGAAATCATCGCCCGTAAGGACGAGCTGGGCCGCCTGTTGTCGCGCGAGGAGGGGAAGACCCTCCCGGAAGGCGTCGGCGAAGTGATGCGCGCTGGACAGATCTTCCAGTTTTTCGCAGGTGAATGCCTCAGACTGGCCGGGGACAAGGTGCCTTCGGTGCGCCCCAACATTGACGTGGAGATCACGCGCGAGCCGATCGGTGTCGTCGGCCTCATCACGCCGTGGAATTTCCCGATCGCGATTCCGGCCTGGAAGATCGCGCCGGCGCTCGCCTATGGTAATTGCGTCGTGTTCAAGCCGGCGGAGCTGGTGCCGGGTTCCGCCCACGCCCTTTCCGAGATCATCGCCCGCGCGGGGGTGCCGGCGGGGGTGTTCAATCTCGTCATGGGCAAGGGCTCCGTCGTCGGGGAGGCACTGTTGCGGAGCCGCAAGATCGCGGCGATCTCATTCACCGGCTCGGTGGCGACCGGCCGCAAGATCGCGCAGGCGTGCATCGAATCCGATCCCATGAAGAAGATGCAACTCGAGATGGGCGGCAAGAATCCGATGGTCGTCCTCGATGACGCCGATCTGAAGGTCGCGGTCGAGTGCGCGGTCAACGGCGCCTTTTTCTCCACCGGGCAACGCTGCACAGCCTCCTCGCGCTTGATCGTGACCGAGGGCATTCACGATCGCTTCGTGGATGCCGTCGCGGAGCGGCTGAGGGCTATCGTCGTCGATGATGCACTGAAGCCAGGCACCCAGATCGGCCCTGTCGTCGATCAGAACCAACTCGACCAGGACCTGTCCTATATCCGGCTCGGTCGTGAGGAGGGGGCGAAGCTCGCGCTCGGCGGCGAATTGCTCAACCGCGACACGCCAGGCTTCTATCTTTCGCCCGCTCTGTTCACTGATGTCGACAATACTATGCGCATCGCCCGTGAGGAGATCTTCGGGCCAGTGGCGACAGTCACCCGTGCCAAGGGATACGAGGAAGCGCTGGAGATCGCCAACGACACGCCGTTCGGGCTTTCATCCGGTATCTGCACCACGAGCCTGAAATATGCTTCGCATTTCAAACGCAATTCCGAAGCCGGCATGGTGATGGTCAATCTGCCGACCGCCGGCGTCGACTATCACGTCCCGTTCGGTGGCCGCAAAGGTTCCTCTTACGGCCCGCGCGAGCAGGGGCGCTACGCGGCCGAATTCTATACGACGGTGAAGACGGCCTATACGTTCGACGGCAATGCCTGAGCAGAAGGCTGATCCGGGGGCGTAAGGGATGGCCCAGCGTATTGCGATCTTCGGCGCGACCTCCGGTATTGCCGAGGCGACGGCGCAGATTTGGGCATCGCGGAAGGGCCGACTGGTGCTTGTCGGGCGCGACGAGGCCGCTCTTGTCGCCCTCCAGGATCGGCTGACCCTCGCCGGCGCCGTTGCGGACATCGTCGCCGCCGATCTGGCGGCGCTCGATGTGTTGCCAGAGGTCGTCGACCGGGCTTGGCGGGTGTTCGGGGGCCTCGACGTCGCGTTTGTCGCATACGGGTCTCTCCCGCGGCAAAGCGAGGCTGAGCGAGAGCCCGGGGTCCTTCACGACACCATCCTGATGAATTTCACGAGCCCGGCCATCCTATGCGATCGCCTGGCGGAGAAGTTTCAGGCCCAAGGGACGGGAATGATCGCCGTCATCACCTCCGTCGCAGGCGACCGGGGCCGGCGCAGCAACTACGCCTATGGCGCGGCGAAAGGCGGTCTCCAACGCTTTCTAGAGGGCCTGCGACATCGCCTTCACGCGTCGAACATCAGGGTTCTGGACATCCGGCCGGGCTTCGTCTCGACCAAGATGACAGCTCATCTGCGACAAGGCGGGCCCTTATGGGCCACGCCAGATGCCGTAGCGGAAATGATCGTGCGCGGGATCGATCGCCGCCGGGATGTCCTCTATACACCCGGGTTCTGGAGATGGATCTTGTTACTTGCCAAGGCGCTCCCCAGCGCCATTTTCCACCGGACTCCGTGGTGAGTAACGGCTTTCAGCCAGTATATTATTGCGCGGCAAAAGGTTATTAAGGAAAGGTAAATCCTCGAAAAGTGAGGATTTTCTAGGAAATCTATCGGGAGCAGGCATGAACGTCTTGGTCTTCGCTTCACGCAAGGGCGGTTCCGGCAAGAGCACGCTGACGGCCCATCTCGCGGCGCACGCGGCAAAGCCCTCGCGTCCGACACTTCTGATCGACGCCGATCCGCAGGGCTCATTGACCCTCTGGCATCAGCTGCGCGGGGAGGAAAATCCGGCAATCAAGCGCGGAGGTCGCGGAATAAGCGAGATCGTGAAGGCGGCCGAGAAAGATGGCTACGAGTGGGTTTTCATCGACACGTCGCCCACGAAATCCGCCGCGATCGTCGAGGCGATCAGCTGTGCGACCCTGGTGGTGATACCGAGCCGGCCGAGTGTCTTCGACATCGCCGCGGTGCAGGATACGATCGAAATCTCCCGAGAACAGCGTAAACCCTATGCGGTGGTCCTCAACGGGGCGCCGGCGAAACGGAACGATACTGATGTCGCGAGCGTCGCCGATGCGCGCGGAGCGCTCGCGCAATTGCGCGTCCCCGTCTGGTCGGGCCAGATCACCAACCGGGCGGACTTCTCCCTCGCACTTGCCTATGGGGAAGCCGCGAAGGAATTCGATCCGGGGTCGCCGGCGGCCGAAGAGGTGAGGTTGCTCTGGAACGCGATCGAGCGGTCCGTCAAGGCAATCAACGGTGCTTACAAGAATGCGCGGGGCAGCCGGGCCGCGGCCTAACAACTGCCGATCGTCAGAAGGTGGTGGCGTGGGCCCCCACAATGACATTCGGCATGGGATGGATAACCCACGAGAATCCGAGGCCGCTTTCAATGGCCGGGTCGTGGGCGAGGACGCCTTGGGCGGCCTCCCGATTGTCGATATCGAGGATTGCTACGCCCCAAGCGCCCTTCGGATCGAGTACGGGCCCAACGGCGATAGCGACGCCTTGCGCGGCGAGACCTCGCCAATAGACGGCATGGACTTGCATCATGCGGCTGTCCTCCTCCGACATATCGGTCGGAAATGTTGCTCGGGGAGGGTCGAGCCTGCATAGAAAATACGCCATCACCGCACCTGCGCTGCACCGCCCTTCACCTCATCTAGACACGTCAAAGCGGCGGCCACAACGGCCGCGACACGCAATCGTGACCTTCTCCGAAAACGAGAATCGCCTACACATTCCGGATGGGAGAAGTGGCGTGAGCAAAAGCCGTCAGAGGTGCCGAAAAAACGACAATGAAAGCATCCGTCGCTCGACGACAGTGCGGACATGACCAGTTCGGACAGGCATATGACGGCCGAAACGAACTGGTCCTTCGGCCTCCGCGAAGTCCGTCTGATTTCGGGTCTGGTGCTGGCGGCTTTCCTCCTCAGCCACTTTGGCAACCACGCCCTCGGCCTTGTCTCGGTCGACGCGATGGAGGCGGGGCGAGGGTGGTTCAGCGCGGTTTGGCGCAACCCGATCGGAACCGCTCTCTTGTATGGTGCGCTCCTGATTCATTTCGTCTTGGCTCTCGTGGCGCTGTTCCGACGACGCACGTTGCGCATGCCGTTACGAGAAGCAGCCCAGTTGATCCTAGGACTGGCCCTCCCGTTCCTCTTGATCGCGCACGTGGCGGGAACCCGGATCGAATTCTCGCTGACGGGGCGGGAAGTCGGCTATCCCGACGTCATCCGCGGTTTGTGGATCACGGCTCCCGAGAACGGCGTGAGACAGGCGATCGCTCTTTTGGTGGCCTGGCTCCACGGCTGTCTCGGGATCTACTTCTGGCTTCGCGCGAAGGTCTGGTTTCCCCGATACGCGCTTCTTCTGTTCGCGGCCGGTCTTCTCGTCCCCGTCCTCGCTTTGCTGGGCTTCGCCGAAGCGGGCAAGGCGATCGCGGCCGATCCCGATCGGTTTACCTACGTCCCCCAGACCGATGACGGGGACATCGTATCCGACGTCCGCACGGGTCTCTATTGGGGGATTGCATCGCTGATCGGCCTCGTCCTGGCGGCGCGGGCTTTTCGTTCCTATCGAACAATGGCCACGCGGGTGAGGATCACCTATCCCGGCCACCGCGTGATCACCATTCCACGCGGCATGAGTATCCTCGAGGGGAGCCGCATCGCCGGCCTTCCCCATCTTTCCGCCTGCGGTGGTCGAGGGCGCTGCTCCACCTGCCGGGTGCGGGTTCTCGAAGGGCTGGAGGCCCAGCCGGAGGCGTCACTGCAAGAGCGCGCGACATTGACGAGAATTCATGCCGCTCCCGATGTCAGACTGGCCTGTCAGTTGAAACCGACGCACGATCTGTCCGTCGTTCCCGTCCTCTCCGCCTCGCGAAGCGGGATCATTCTGCCCGCCGGTGAAAGCCGAGCGGGACGCGGACGCGAGCGCGAGATCGCAGTCTTATTCTGCGACCTGCGCGGCTTCACGCGCCTCACCGAGCGTCGCCTTCCCTTCGATACTGTCTTCATTCTCAATCGCTACTTCGAGGTCGTGGGCCGGGCCATTGAAGATGCCGGCGGCCATATCGACAAGTTCATCGGGGACGGTGCTCTCGCCCTTTTCGGGTTGAGTACGGCGCCCGAGCCAGCCGCACGAGCGGCCTTCACCGCGGCCTTGCGGATCGCGGAGGGCGTCAGGCATCTCAGCGAGACCTACGCGAGCGAGCTCGACCAGCCGCTTCAAGTGGTTGTCGGGCTTCACGCTGGGCCCGCTATCGTCGGTGAGATGGGCTACGGCCAGGCCATGGGTTTGACGGCGGTCGGCGATACGATCAATGCCGCGAGCCGCCTCGAGGGGCTCGCCAAGGAATTCGACGCGGACATCGTGATTTCGGCGGAGCTGGCCGATCGGGCGGGCCTCGATCTGTCCGGGCACGACCGTCAAACCGTGGCCGTCAGAGGCCGGGCCGCACCGATCGATGCGTGGATCGTGCTGCGAGCGAGCGAGTTTTCGTCGCCGGAAGCGGGCGACGATATGCGCCCGGGTGCGATCAACACCCCGTGAGCGACCTGTTGCTTTAGGTGCCTGAGGTGTTTGTCTTGCGCAGACAGCCTTTTGCTGCCTTCGATTCCTTATGGCTGTCGCGCCAGGAGAAGAATGTGGCTCACTCTGCGCATCTCCTTTCGCTCGCTACCGCGGTTCCAGATCACGTCCTTCTGCAGCGTGACGTTGCTGCTGCGGCGGCGTCGATCTTTTCCCGTCGCTATACCGATTTCGAGCGCCTTTCTCGGGTCTTCGACACGGCTGGTATCCACAAGCGCCACGCGGTCAGGCCGCTTGATTGGTTCTTCGAACCCCATGGTTGGCCCGAGCGCACGGCAGCCTATCTCGAAGGCGCACTCCGCCTTTTCGTCGATGCATCGAGAAAGGCGCTCGCGGCGGCGGG
The DNA here is from genome assembly GCF_056401005.1 of Microvirga sp. P4_G7. Classification (NCBI taxonomy): domain Bacteria; kingdom Pseudomonadati; phylum Pseudomonadota; class Alphaproteobacteria; order Hyphomicrobiales; family Methylobacteriaceae; genus Microvirga; species Microvirga sp. P4_G7. The sequence goes on from NZ_JBFUKD010000003.1 coordinate 16,309, forward strand.
CCTCAAGGCTACCGAAGTCGACACCATCGTCACCGTCTCATCGACGGGGATCGCTACGCCAAGCCTGGAAGCACGAGCATTCGCCGAAATGGGATTCCGCGACGATGCACACCGGGTCCCCATCTTCGGGCTGGGCTGCGCCGGCGGCGTGACCGGTCTCGCCGTTGCCGCCAAACTCGCTCAGGCGCGACCCGAGACCAACGTCCTGTTCATCGCCGTCGAGCTCTGTACGCTGTCGTTCCGTCTCGACGAACTGACAAAGGCCAATATCGTCGCGACCGCTCTGTTCGGGGACGGTGCGGCAGCCTGCGTCCTGCGGGCGGGCAAGGAGGGGCTCGCGGCGGTCGAGGCGTCTGGCGAACACACTTGGCCGGATACGCTCGACATCATGGGATGGAACGTCGATCCTCAGGGCTTCGGCGTCGTCTTCGCGCGCGCCATTCCGCCTTTCGCAGAGGCGAATATGGGCCCCGCCGTAACGGGGATTCTGGGGCGGTCTGGTCTCAAACCAGACGATATCGATCGGTTCGTCTGTCATCCCGGAGGACGGAAAGTCATCGCCGCCTTGGAGCGCGCATTATCACTCCAGCAAGGGAGCCTCGATCATGAGCGAGGCGTCTTGTCCGACTATGGCAACATGTCCGCCCCGACGGTGCTGTTCGTCCTGGAACGAGTGATCCAGGCGGGCCTGCCACGACGCTCTCTTCTCAGTGCGTTGGGGCCCGGCTTCACGGCGAGTTGCGTTGCGCTGAAGCGGGCGGCATGACGATCTCTCTTGTCGTCCTCGCCCTTGTTACGCTCGAGAGACTCGCCGAACTTTGGCTGGCGCGCCGCAATACGGATCGTCTGTTGTCGCGCGGGGCGGTCGAGCATGGGCGTGACCACTATCCCTTGATCGTCGTGCTTCACACCGCGTGGCTCGCTGGATTGTGGCTCTTCGCGTGGGACCGTCCGATCAATATCGCGTGGCTCATCGTTTTCGCTCTTTTGCAAGCCGGTCGCGTATGGGTTCTTCTGACGCTGGGTGATCGCTGGACGACACGCATCATCGTCGTGCCGCGCGAAACGCTTGTGCGATCCGGCCCTTATCGTTTCGTTTCGCATCCCAATTATGTGGTCGTCATTGGTGAGATTGCAGTACTTCCGCTCGCGTTTGGACTCTTCTGGTATGCGCTGCTTTTCTCGATCCTGAATGCACTTGTCCTGTCCATTCGCATCAGGACCGAAAACGCCGCTCTGCCGGTGGATTGAACCTCGCCTCTATCCGTCAAGCTGCTCGGTGATTTGCGCGACCATTCCGTCGAGACGCGGTGGAGGGACTTTGCCGATCAGCATGAAGTTGCGTCCGCGCTTCGTCCAGTAAACCGCATTGAATGCACCGTGCTGCTCGGTCTGCGGCGCTTGCTCGTGGCCGCCTTTGGTCACGATGCACAGAACGACAGGTCCGTGCTCTGGCTCCAGGTAAGTCATATGCGCCATCAGCTTGTCATCGTAGTCGAAGAGCTGAGCCCGCTTGAACGCGAGGCCCGGTATGGCGACCGTCTCGGACGACAAGGGCACCCCGATCTTGTCCCCGATATTGACGAGGCTACGTTGACGGAAGAGCGGATCGTCGGGAATGCTCGACAACGTGTCGCTGGTTTCGAACGACAGATACTCCGCGACTTCCCTGCGCCAGTCTTCATCGCTTTGGTCGCTGCTCGCGACGATCTGCGTGAGACGCTCGGCGAGCGTCGGCCCCCAATGCCCGGCGGCAAGGCCCGCGACGAACAACATGACGGCCGCGGCGGCAGCCGTTGCCTTGCGCTTCCCTCTTCCCAAGGGGCGGCTCTGAGCGGGATCCGTTGCATTCAACAATCCGACGAGCATGTCGTTCAATCGCTGTTTTGGAGCATCGTCCAACAACGCGTCGAAAGCCTTTCGGAACGGCCTATTGCCGGCGGACAAGAGAAACACGCGCCTCTGCAATGCCGGATTGGCGGACAGACGGCGAAGAACGTCGGCATGGGCTTCCGCGCTCAACTCGCCGTCGAGGAACGCTGTCAGCTCCGCGTCTTCTGGATGCAGGACGTCATCCACGTCCGTCATTGCTTCTTCACCTCCACCGATGAGTGAGCGCCGAGATGCTCGACCTGCAGCTTCGCGAGCCGCGTGCGGGCGGCCGCCAATCGGCTCATGATGGTACCGATCGGGACAGCGAGAACCTCCGCTGCCTCGCGATACGCAAACCCTTCCACATAGACCAGGAAAACGGCCTCACGTTGCGCCTCCGGAAGAGCGCGCACTTCCTTCAGAACCTGACCGGCGAGGACATTCATCTCGGCAAGCCTCTCGCCATCGAAGCTGAGCGCCGTCTCGGCATCGATGACACCCTCACCTTGGCGAATACGCCGCGCGCGGATCTCGTTTTGCCAGATTGAACGGAGGATGGCGAAGAGCCAATGGTCGAGGCGGGTGCCCGCCTCATATTGATGTGCGCGCTCGAGGGCTCGTAGGCAGGTGGCCTGAACAAGATCTTCCGCAACGTCTCTGCGGCCGGCGAGGACGAGACTGTACCGCCACAGCCGCAGCAATTGCCCGGCCAAGGCCGCTCGCACCTCCTCCTGACCGTTTCTGATCATGTCGCGTCGAGATGAGCCGTGCCAAACCTCGTTCTGAGGTAGCAGAATTGGTGCTTTGGCACAATGAATCTCGGTAAGCTCATAGCGAACGAGCGCGCTCATGTCCGTCGCTCCATCGACGGATTGTGGGGCGCGACGGTCCTCCCTCGGCCCTGCCAGGCATCGATCGACAATGACCCTGCGCCGAAGGCAGCGAGCGTCAGAAAACCGCCGGCAATCGCGACGTTCTTGTAGAATTGGACAAGCTGATCCGGGTCGGCGAACTGCGTATGAAAGATGAAGGCGGTCAGCAAACAGAAGGCCGCAAGCGCGAGCGCAGCGCCACGGGTGAGAAAGCCGATGGCGACGAGAATGCCCCCGCCAAACTCCACCAGGATCACAAAGGGCAACAGTGCTCGCGAGACGCCGAAATTCGCCATGTATTGGGCCGTCTCCGCATAATGCGTTAGCTTGCCCCACCCCTCCACGACGAAGATCAGAGCGAGCATGAGCCGTCCAAGGAGGACGAGCGGGCTTTGCAGGTTTGTCATCGTATCACCAGCGTCGAAAATTCAATTCGCACCTTGTCCGCAGGGGCGTTCCGGTTACCTCATCGGCGTCTTGGCGATCGCTTCCTCGAGATCGCGATATTCCTCACAACCTGTTCCGCAGAGCGCTTCGATCGCTTTTAGTTGCTCCTTGGCAAGATTGATCTTGCCTTGCGTAACATAGGCTTCTCCGAGATATTCTCGCACCTGCGCGTATTGCGGATCCAGCGCAACGGATTTGAGGTAATACCCGATTCCTTCCTCTGTCTTTCCGAGCTTACGCGTTGCGTAGCCCCGATAGTTCAGGGCCTTCGGCGTATCGGGGTTTTGCACGAGATCGAGCATGCTCAGCGCTTCCGAATAGCGTTTCGCCTTGGCAAGAGCGTAGGCGTAGTCGACCAGCGCGTCGTCGGCGAGAATCCCGCTGCGCGCCTTGAGGCATCGGCGCGTGCTTCGGTCGAACACCTCACCTCGGCGGCACGTCGTCATGTTGACGGGCTTGCCGCCGTCGCTATTGCCGCCTTCGCCGCTGCCGGCGCTTCCGCCGCCTCCAGCGCTGCCGCCGCCCGCACTTCCTCCGGAGCTGCCACCGCCACTGGCGCCGCCGCTGCTACCACCACCCGTGTCACCACCGCCGCCCGCGCCCCAAGCTGGCGACAAGGCGAGCGCGGCGCCGAAGCAAAGAGCGAAAATCGAGGGAGTAATACGACTGCTTTGAACGTGATCCGTCGGCATGGCGTTTCTCCGGTGTGAAAAGATCTGACCGGAAAACACCAGTGCCTCGGGCTTTATTCTGCTTGGGCCATCACAAAGACGGCACTGAAGCCGGCTTGCCACCACATGCCGGCACGGGCCAGTATCGCGGGAGTCCATGCACCGGCGTGGACCTCTGGAGATATCGAAATGGCCGATCCGCGCTTGCCCTTTCTCGCCGCCCTCGAGCGTAAGATCTTGTGGCTTTCGAGCTGGACGATCCACAACGCGAACCATTTGCGCGCCCAGGACGGGGGAGTGAAAATCGGCGGACATCAAGCCTCGTCAGCCTCGCTTTCGACAATCATGACCGCGCTCTATCTCGGCGTGCTGAGGCCCGAGGATCGTGTCGCGGTCAAGCCGCATGCGAGCCCCGTCTTCCACGCGATCCAATACCTCCTCGGCCACCAGACCCGGCAGAAACTGGAGAACTTTCGCGCTTACAAGGGAGCCCAATCCTATCCGTCGCGAACCAAGGATGTGGACGACGTCGATTTCTCGACCGGCTCGGTTGGGCTCGGCGTTGCTCAGACGCTCTTCGCCAGCCTCGTGCAGGACTACGTGAAGTCCCATGACTGGGCCAAGGATCGCCGCGAGGGGCGGATGATCGCTCTTGTCGGCGACGCGGAGATGGACGAGGGCAACATCTTCGAGTCGTTGCTCGAGGGCTGGAAACAGGGGCTACGCAACACGTGGTGGATCATCGACTACAACAGACAGAGCCTCGATGCGGTGGTGCGAGAGGGTCTTTATTCCCGCTTCGAGGCGCTGTTCCGTTCCTTCGGCTGGGATGTGGTCGTGCTCAAGCACGGATCCTTGATGCAGGCGGCGTTCAAGGAGCCGGGTGGTGAAAAGCTCAAAACCTGGATCGATACGTGTCCGAACCAGCTCTACTCGGCGCTGACGTTTCAGGGCGGTGCCGCTTGGCGTAAGCGCCTCCTCGACGATCTCGGCGATCAGGGACCCGTGACGCGGTTGATCGAGACGCGCACAGACGAGGAGCTGGCGCGCCTCATGAGCAATCTCGGCGGCCACGATCTGCCGAGTCTGCTGCAAGCTTTCGAATCGATCGACCACGACCGGCCGACGGTCTTCATCGCCTACACGATCAAGGGATTCGGTCTTCCGCTCGCTGGCCACAAGGACAACCATGCCGGGCTTCTGACTCCGTCACAGATGGCAACTTTTCAAGAAGCGGCCAATGTTCGTTCCGGTCACGAGTGGGACAAGTTCGAAGGTCTGGATCTCTCCGCGAAGGATCTCGAACAATTCCTTGCCAAGGTTCCGTTCAATGCAAAGGGCATGCGGCGCGAGAGTGCAAAACGGGTAACCGTTCCATTGGAATTGATAACGCCGCGTCAGCCGAGCATGTCGACGCAGCAAGGCTTCGGTCTCATCCTTCACGAATTGGCGCGCTCGGATGAAGCGCTGGCGGACCGTATCGTGACGACGGCGCCCGACGTCACGGTTTCAACCAATCTGGGCGCTTGGGTGAATCGTCGCGGGTTGTTCGCACGCAACGAGATGAAGGACCTGTTCAAATCGGAGCGCATTCCCTCGACCTTCACGTGGGATTTCGGGCCGAAGGGACAGCATATCGAGCTCGGCATCGCGGAAATGAACCTGTTCATCCTCCTGTCGGCGCTCGGCTTGTCGCATTCGCTGTTCGGTGAAAGGCTTCTGCCGATTGGGACGCTCTATGATCCCTTCATCGCCCGCGGACTCGATGCGTTGAACTATGCCTGTTACCAGGATGCGCGCTTCATCGTGACGGCGACGCCGTCGGGTGTGACGCTGGCGCCGGAGGGTGGGGCGCACCAATCCATCGGAACGCCGCTGATCGGGCTCGCGCAGGACGGCTTGGCCAGCTTCGAGCCGGCCTTCGTCGACGAGCTTTCCGTCATTTTGCGATGGGCGTTCGACTACCTTCAGCGCGACGGGGAGGGCGAGCCGAGCGAACGGTCCTGGCTTCGCGACGAAACTGGCGGCTCCGTCTATCTCCGCCTCTCGACCCTGGCGCTCGAGCAGCCCCAGCGCACCCTGTCGCCCGAAATGACGGAAGAGATCGTGGATGGGGCGTATTGGATGCGCAAGCCTGGACCGAATGCGCAGGTCGTCATCGCTTATACGGGCGTAATGGCGCCAGAGGCGATCAAAGCTGTCGGCCTGATGGCGGAAGACCGGCGGGACATCGGCTTGCTCGCCATCACGTCGGCCGACCGTTTGAATGCGGGCTGGACGGCGGCACAGCGTGCCCGTGAGCGCGGCCTCGTCCACGCGCGCTCGCATATCGAGCGTCTCCTGGCCGATATCCCGTCCCATTGCGGTCTCGTCACCGTCATTGACGGGCACCCTGCGACGCTCGCATGGCTCGGATCCGTCATGGGCCACCGGACCCGCTCGCTCGGCGTCGAGCATTTCGGCCAGACCGGAACGGTACAGGATCTCTATCGCCATTTTGGCATCGATGCGCAGGGAATTATCGCTGCGGCGGAGATGATTGCGCCTGGCCGCCCCATCCGTCACTTGCGGGCGCTTGGCTAAAAGAGTTGCGGAGCCCGCATTTCCCTCCATAGATAGCCGACGCGCAGGGGAGCGTATCGCAGTCGCGGGGGCGAGATGGAATTGCCGTACTATCAGGGCAGCACGTGGGCCCTACTGTACCTGTTGTCCGAATGGGTCATCAGGCTCGCGATGTTGATCGTCGTCCCCGTGCGGCGCTCGCCCGAGGCCGCGAAGGGATGGCTCCTCCTGGCCTTCTTCCTCCCGTGGCCCGCTCTCGTTCTCTATTGGCTCATAGGCCGGCCCGCCTATCCGAGTTGGCGCCAGGAGCGTGCTCAACGCCTGCCACCCTTGATCCAGAATTCCGTTGCGCGAATGGCATCGTCGGAGGTGTCGACGCGGAACGGACGTACCGAGTTTCTGGAGACGCGTGCTCTTGTCCAGAAATTTGGCCGCTTCCCCGCCGTCTCGGGCAACACCGTCGACCTGTTGCCGGAGTACGATGCGTCCATCGACGCGCTCGTCGGCGACATCGACGGTGCACAGCACCATGTTCACCTCCTCTATTTCATATTTTCCGATGATCGCACCGGCCAGAAGGTGATGGCGGCACTGGCGCGAGCCGTGAAACGAGGCGTGGCCTGTCGCGTGATGATCGACGCGGTCGGGTCGCGCCCGTGGGCGCGCAACGTCATCGATCAAATGTCCGAAGCCGGCGTTGCGGCACGGTTGGTTCTGCCGATCAAGCTCAGGTGGCATCCGGCGCGCGCCGATCTCCGCAACCATCGCAAGATCGCGGTGATCGACGGCCGTGTAGGCTATGTCGGTTCCCAGAACATCGTCGATTCGAACTTCAAGCCCGGAATCGTCAATCAGGAACTTGTCGCGCGCGTTCGCGGTCCAATCGTGATGCAGTTGCAGACCGTATTTGCGGCTGATTGGTTCCTGGAGACGCAGGAAATTCTTGACGCCGCGATTCTCGTGGACGAGACAAGCGTCGGTTCCGTCGACGCGCAGGTGCTGCCGAGCGGCCCGGACTATTCGGAATCCGGCATCGAGAGCCTCATCGTCACGCTCATCTACGGCGCACGCAAGCGCATCGTGATGACGACACCGTATTTCATCCCGGACGCATCACTTCTCAAGGCGTTGGAGACAGCGGCGCAGCGCGGAGTCGATGTGCACATCATCGTCTCGCGTATCCCCGACCACCGGCTCGTGAACTTGGCGCAGCGCTCCTATTACGATGAGCTGCTGCGCGCCGGGGTCCACATTCATCTGTTCCGCGACAAGCTTCTGCACGCCAAGCATTTCACCTTCGACGAAGACATCGGGGTCGTCGGTTCGAGCAACATCGATATCCGTTCCTTCGTGTTGAACTCCGAAGTGAGCCTGATCGCCTACGATCGGAACACGACCTTAGCCCTGTTTGCGGAGGAGCAGCGTTACTTTACACAGAGTGACGCGTTGACGCTGTCGGATTGGCGTCGGCGGCCGGCTCCAATCAAGCTCGTCGAGAACATCGCTCGTCTGATCAGTCCGCTTCTGTAGCCTTCCGATCAGAATGTGTACCGAAGTGCCTCTGCGGCCGATTTGAGCGCAGGGAGGAAGCGAGCTTCCATTTCGGTCAATGGGACTCGAGCCGTCTGTGCGCTGATGTTGATTGCGATCGAGACCTGACCGTTCTTCTGGACGAGCGGAACGGCGATCGAGCGGAGACCGAATTCCAGTTCTTCGTCGATCATCGCAAAGCCTTTCGCGCGAACCGCATCGAGCGCCGTGCGCAGATCCGGTTTCTTCGTGATGGTCTTGGGCGTTCGCGGCTCCAGACGCACGCGTCGCACGAAGGCGTCGATTTCGTCCGGCGGCTGATAGGCGAGAATGGCGCGTCCGAGCGAGGTGCAATGCGCGGGAAGGCGGCTGCCGACACCAAGCCCAATCGACATGATGCGGCGGGTTGCTGAGCGCGCGATATAGACGATCTCGTCGCCGTCGAGAACCGCGGCCGAACTCGATTCCCCCGTCTCCTCCGAAATCCGTTCAAGAACCGGCTGCATCCGGGCGGCGAGCGGAGTCGAGGACAGGTAGGCGTAACCGAGCCGCAGGATGCGCGGGCTCAGGTTGAAGAACCGGCCGTCGAAATCTGCGTAATGCAGCTTCGTCAGTGTTTTCAGATAGCGGCGAGCTGCTGCGCGCGTGATGCCCGTTGCCTTCGCGACGTCCGACAACGTCAACCGTGGCCGGTCGGCACCAAAGGCTTCGATGACCGCCAAGCCCTTCTCCAAGCTCGCTACGAAATCGCGCGAATCATCACGAGCAGCGGGTTCGGTATTCTCGGTTGCGGCGTCCATGAGCGTTCCCCGAACTGACTTTTGTAGCCTTGACATGATCCTCCCTCTTTGTACTCATGTTCGCTAAGGTTTTCAATGTGCGCAATGCGAACATAAAACCGAAAGGCGGACACGGTACCCTCGGAAGCCGTTTCGTCATAAAAGGACACGCTGCCGTCGAAACGGCAGGGAGGAAACGTCATGCTTGGGAAGAAGCTGTTACTCACGGCCCTCGGCGCTGTGCTCGCTGGAACCGTAGCCGCGTCAGCCGACACGATCAAAGTCGGCATCATCGGTCCCTTCTCTGGCCCCTTTGCTCTACAGGGCAAGAATTTCCAGGCCGGCGTCGAGGCCTACATGGCGACGAACGGCAAGACCGTGGATGGCCACACGATCGAAGTGATCTACCGCGACCTTCCGGCTGCAAACCCGCAGCAATCGCGCGCCTTGGCGCAGGAGCTGATCGTCAAGGACAAGGTGCAATACCTCGGTGGCGTCTACTTCACGCCCGATGCGCTGGCGATCACACCACTCCTTGCGCAAGCGAATACGCCGCTGGTGATCTTCAACGCCGCGACTTCAGCGATCATGACGCAGTCGCCTCTCGTCGTGCGCACGTCCTTCACGACGGCCCAGACCACGACGCCGCTCGGCAAGATCGCCGTTGATCGTGGGGTCAAGAAGGTCATCACCGCCGTCAGTGATTACGGTCCCGGCGTCGATGCCGAAGTGGCCTTCAAGAAGGCTTTCGAGGGTGCGGGCGGAAAGGTCGTCGAATCGGTTCGTATGCCGCTCAACACCAACGATTTCAGTCCGATCATGCAGCGCGTGCGTGATTCCGGCGCCGATGCCGTCTTCGCCTTTCTCCCATCCGGACCCACGACGCTCGGCTTTGTGAAGGCGTACAACGACACCGGATTGAAACAAGCGGGCATCAAGTTCTTCGCTCCGGGCGACCTGACGCAGGAATCCGATCTTCCTGCGCTGGGTGACGGTGCATTGGGATTGTTGACGACGTTCCACTATGCCGTCGCTCACGACTCGCCAGAAAACAAGAAGTTCGTCGAAGCGGCGACGAAGGCGATCGGCTCGGCCGACCAGCTCTCCTTCCCGTCGGTCGGCGCCTATGACGGCATGCACGTCATCTACAAGATGATCGATGCGACCGACGGCAAGCAGGATGCGCAGAAGGCGGTCGACGCGGTGAAGGGCCTCGCCTGGACGAGCCCACGGGGACCGGTCAGCATCGACAAGGACACCCGTCACATCACGGAAAACATCTACCTGCGTGAAGTGACGAAGGGCGCCGACGGAAAGACCTACAACAAGGAAATCCAGACCTTCCCGAACCAGAAGGATCCTGGACTCGCTCCAGCGTCCCAATAACGCTGTTCCGAATGTGATGACTTAACGGAGCGCGATGGTTTGCAATCGCGCTCCTCCGCCAAATGAATGCCTTTCCGCTGGGATTTCGAACGAAAGCCGATCGAGACCTCGTATGCAGACCATCATCAGTATCGCCGTCGATGCCTTTGCTTACGGCATGGCGCTGTTCATCATCTGCATCGGCCTGTCGCTCACCATGGGTCTCATGCGGGTGGTGAACCTTGCCCACGGCGCGTTCGCCATGATCGGTGGCTACATCGCCTCCTATGCGGCCCGTGATCTCGGCGTCGGCTATGTCGCCGCGATCCTGTTGGCGATTATCGGTACGATCGCGATCTCGATCCCGATCGAACGGCTCCTTTTTCGTCGCATCTACGGAAGTCCGCAGCTGACGCAGGTGTTGATGACCATCGGCATCACCTTCTGCGTCATCGGCATCACGAACTATTTCTTCGGCCCGACGCTCAAGACGATCCCGCTGCCACCGGAACTCGCCAAACCGGTCGACATCGGATTCCGCACTGTCGCGGCGCAGCGCCTGTTCGTCATGGCGTGCGGCGTGGTCGTCGCCGGCGGATTGTGGTTTCTCATCGAGAGGACATCGTTCGGCATCCGGCTGCGCGCTGCCGTCGACAACGCCGCCATGGCGAGCGCACTCGGCGTGCGGACGGAAGTCGTCTATGCGGTGAGCTTCGCCATCGCCATGGGTCTCGCGGCCTTCGGCGGAGTGGTGGGTGCCGAGTTTCTTCCGATAGAGCCCTATTACGCCCTGCGCTACATGGTGACCTTCCTGGTCGTCGTCTCCGTCGGCGGTGCCGGCTCAATTCCCGGCGCTGTGGTCGCTTGCCTCGTGCTCGGCGCTGTCGACACCACGGGGCGCTACCTGATGCCGGATTTCGGAAACTTCTTTTTCTACGCTGCCGTGATCGCCATCGTCTGCGTGTTTCCGCGCGGCTTTTTCGGAAGGGCCCAATAGGTGCACAGCGTCGCCGGATCTCAGGCCATGGCAACAGCAGCGCCCTATGCGCGCGGCCGGATCGCGCGCGACGCGGTCGGATTGGTCGCGATCATCGTCGTCGGTCTTGCGGGATATTGGCTGTTTCCCGACAATCTCGCCTTGCTCACGCGCGTAGTCTCGATTGCGTTGCTGGCCCTGTCGCTCGATCTGATCGTCGGATATTGCGGCGTCGCGTCTCTCGGCCAGGCCGCGATGTACGGGGCCGGGGCGTACAGCGCGGGCATTGCCTGCGTCAACGGATGGACCGATCCGTTCGCGCTGATCGCCATCGGCGCCGTGGCCGGCGCGATTTCCGGGCTCGTGATGGGCGCGATCATGCTTCGCGCACATGGCCTCGCCCAGCTCGTTCTCTCCATTGCCATCGTTCAGCTGTTCCACGAGGGCGCCAACAAGGCGTCGGCCTATACTGGCGGTAGCGACGGCTTGGCGGGTTTAAATCCCAGTCCCTTGTTCGGCCTCTTTGCTTTCGATCTGTGGGGGCGCACCGCATATCTATTCGGCCTCGCTCTACTGGTCGTCATCTTCGTTCTCCTGAAAATCGTGGTGTCGTCGCCCTTCGGCATGCTGTGCCGAGGGATCAAGGAAGATCCCATCCGCATTCGGGCCATGGGAGCCTTCGTTTTCCCAGTGCTCCTTAAAATGTTCGTCATCTCTGGCGCGGTTGCCGGTGTCGGCGGTGCCCTCGGCGCGATCTCGACGCAGGTTGTCGGATTGGACAGCCTGAGCTTCGAATTGTCTGCGAACACGCTCGTGATGCTGGTTCTCGGCGGCATCGGGACGCTCTACGGCGCGCTGGTCGGCACGGTGATCTTCATGGGCTTCGAGCACATCGTCTCCGCCATCAATCCGTTCCATTGGATGACGCTTGTCGGTGCGCTCTTAATCGCGGTGGTAATCGCGGCACCTCGTGGCCTTTCCGGCGTGTTCAAGACGCTCCTCAAGGGTCGGGAGGAACGGCCATGACCGAGCTTCTTCGGGTCGAGGGCCTCATCAAGTCGTTTGGCGGCTTGGCCGTCAGCCGAAATATCTCACTCAGCATGGCCGCCGGAGAGCGAATGGCGCTGATCGGCCCCAACGGTGCCGGCAAGACCACCTTCGTCAATCTCGTCACGGGACTGATTGCACCGAGTGCCGGCCGCGTGTTTCTCGCGGGCGAGGACGCCACCCGGCTCGGCTCGGTGAGCCGCGTCCGTAAAGGACTGGTGCGTACCTTTCAGGTCACGCGTCTTTTCTCCGAGATGACGCCCGAAGAGCATGTCACACTCACGATCTTGCAGCGCGAGGGCCGCGCTTCGCGCATTCTCGGTCGGTTCACCGGAAGTTCCGAGGTCGCTGGCGAGGTTGCCGGGATTTTGTCGACGCTTGGACTCTTGGAGATCGCACGCCGGCCGGTGGCTGAGATTGCTTATGGCCAGCAACGCTTGCTCGAGATCGCCATCGCGCTCGCGCTGAAGCCCAAGGTTCTCCTTCTCGACGAACCGGCCGCCGGTGTTCCCTCGAGTGAAACGCCGCGGATCGAGCAGGCGCTAGAGCGCCTGCCCCCGAGCCTCGCCGTGCTGATGATCGAACACGACATGGACCTCGTTTTTCGTTTTGCCAAACGGGTGGTCGTGCTCTCTGCAGGCGAGATTATTTTCGAAGGGTTGCCCTCCGAAGTCGCCGCGAACGACAAAGTGCGCGAAGCCTATCTGGGAAGCTATGCACATGCCCGCAGCGTTGCTTGAAGTCAGAGGACTGAGCGCGGGCTACGGCCCGACATTGGTGTTGGAGAACCTCTCCTTCGCCGTACCGGCCGGTGCGCGGCTGACCATTCTCGGCCGCAACGGTATGGGAAAGACGACGCTGCTCTCAAGTCTGATGGGATTGAATCGTCGCTATGGCGGTGAGATCCTTGTCGACGGGTCCGACGTCGCAAGCCTCAAAAGCTCGGAGCGCTCCCGGCGCGGCATCGGCTTGGTACCGCAGACGCGCGACATCTTCCGGTCGCTGACGGTCGAGGAGAACCTCCTCGTCGGACTTAAAGATCGCCCCAAAGAAGCAATCCAGGAAGCATACGACATGTTTCCTCGCCTTCTCGAACGGCGCCGCAATCTTGGCTGGCAACTGTCCGGCGGTGAGCAGCAAATGCTGTCGACTGCGCGCACGATCCTCGGCAAACCCTCAATTCTTTTGCTCGACGAGCCGCTCGAAGGGCTGGCACCCGTGATCTGCGACGAGCTGATGGCTGCCCTGACGCGCCTCGCCGCGACGGGCGAGATGACCGTACTTCTTGTCGAGCAACGTCTCGAAAGCGCACTCGACTTTGCCGACGGCGTGATGATCCTGGAACGCGGGAAGATCGTCTGGCGGGGGACGAGCGAGGCGCTGCGGGCCGATCAGGCGCTCGTCGAGCACTATATCGGCGTCGGCTCCCTTCATTGAGACATAGCATGGCTTTTGCACGCATCGGCGACATCGTTCTGCACTACACCGTCCTCGGACGCGCCGACGCGCCCGTGCTCGTCTTCTCAAATTCGTTGGGCAGCGACCAGCGGATCTGGCAGGAGGTGATCCCCTCCTTTCTCGATCGCTACCGTGTCATCCTTTATGACAAGCGCGGCCACGGCCTCTCCGATGCGCCCGACGGCCCGTACTCGATCGACGACCATGCCGATGATCTGATCGGTCTCCTCGACCTGCTCAGAATTGCGCAAGCGGCGATTGTCGGGTTGTCGGTCGGCGGGATGATCGCTCAGCGCCTTGCCGTGCGTGCGCCGGCGCGCGTTCGCGCGCTCGTCCTTTGCGATACGGCGGCGAAGATCGGAAACCTCGATATGTGGAATCAACGCATCGCCGCAATTAAGGCGGACGGCATTGCCTCGATCGCCGATGCTATTCTGGAGCGTTGGTTTACACCCGCTTTCCGCGAGACACGCGTTGCCGAATACCGCGGCTGGCGTAACATGCTCATTCGCACGCCCACGCCCGGGTACGTCGGAACTTGCGCTACCGTGAGAGACGCGGATCTGACGGCAGATGCGGCAAGGATTTCCGCTCCAACGTTGTGCCTCGTCGGCGACCAGGATGGTTCGACACCACCCGATCTCGTCCGCGAAACGGCCAATAGAATTCCCGACGCGCGCTTCAAGGTCGTCGCTTCCGCTGGGCATTTGCCGTGCATCGAGCAACCAGCCGTCCTGAGCGTAATGATCGACACGCATTTGAGAGAGGTGGGCCATGGCTGACGAAACAAAGAAGCTGAGCGAGCTCTACGAGCGCGGTCTGGCAACCCGTCGCCAGGTGCTCGGCGATGCTCACGTCGATCGGGCCACCGCACAGATCACGCCATTCGATGCGGATTTTCAGACATTCATCACCGAGGGCGCCTGGGGTTCGGTGTGGTCGCGTCCGCATTTCACGAAGCGTGAGCGCTCGATCGTGACCATCGCGCTCCTCGCCGCCTTGGGGCAAGACGACGAAGTGGCGATGCATGTGCGCGCGACCCGCAACACCGGCGCAACTGCAGACGACATTCGGGAGGCGCTTCTGCACGTCGCAGTCTATGCGGGCGTGCCGGCTGCAAATCACGCCATCAAGATCGCGAAGAAGACTTTGGCGGAAATGGCAACGGAGTCGCAAACCTAAAGCGCCTGGGATCATGCGCCGCCTCACCGCTAGTGTGGTGCGCGAGAGGAGAGCAAATATGTCGGAGCCTGGATCCTATTTTCAGCGTGACCGGAACTGGCACCCGCCGGCTTACACGCCCACGTACAAGACATCGGTACTGCGTGCGCCGCAACGCGCTCTGCTTTCCGTCGGCAATACGATTTCGGAAATGACCGGTCCCGTCTTCGGGCATTCGATCCTCGGCGAGCGCGACAACGATCTCATTCTCAACTACGTGAAGACCGGCGAGCCGATCGGGCAGCGGATCATCGTTCACGGCCGCGTTCTCGATGAGAATGCGCGACCGGTACCGAACGCCCTGCTCGAATTCTGGCAAGCCAATGCGGGCGGTCGATACCGTCACAAGAAGGAAGGTTATCTCGCGGCGATTGACCCCAATTTCGGTGGCTGCGGTCGTACGCTAACAGACGAAGAAGGGCGCTATTGGTTTCGCACGATCAAGCCCGGCGCCTATCCTTGGCCGAATGGGGTCAACGATTGGCGGCCAGCGCATATCCACTTCTCGGTCTTCGGACACGCCTTTGCACAGCGCCTGGTCACACAGATGTATTTCGAAGGCGATCCGATGATTTGGCAATGCCCGATCGTCGCGACGATTCCCGACAAGGCAGCGGTCGAACAGCTCGTCGCTGCGCTCGATCGCAACAACACGCTGCCGATGGACGCGCTTGCCTACAAGTTCGATATCGTGCTGCGCGGCCGACGTTCCACGATGTTTGAAAACCGGATGGAGGGCAACTGATGGCTCAGAAGCTCGAGTATCTGAAAGAATCGCCGTCCCAGACGGCGGGGCCGTACGTGCATATCGGCACGACTCCCAACTGGGTGGAGATCACTGGGGTATGGGATCAGGATCTCGGTCTCGTTCTGATCAATTCGGAAACGAAGGGTGAGCGCATCATCATAAGAGGCCACGTCTATGATGGGAGCGGCGCGCCCATAAAGGACGCGCTGATCGAAATCTGGCAGGCCGATGCAGAGGGACTTTACAACTCACCCCAGGAGAAACGCGGACGGGCCGATCCGAACTTTATCGGATGGGGGCGGCAGCCGCTCAACGGCGCAACGGGTGAGTATCGGTTCGAGACGATCAAGCCCGGGTCCGTGCCCTACATCGACGGGCGACCGATGGCACCGCACATCACGTTCTGGATTGTCGCGCGCGGTATCAATATGGGTCTCCACACGCGCTTGTATTTCGGCGACGAAGACGCGGCCAATGCCGCATGTCCGGTACTTGCGCGGATCGAGCATCGAGACCGTGTATCGACGCTGGTTGCAGTCCGGTCTCAGGGAGGCGATTTGCCGACCTACACCTTCGATATTCACTTGCAGGGCGAACACGAGACTGTGTTCTTCGACATCTGACGTTATTCGAAAGCGTATCCATGGCTAAATTTCAGAGCCTCAAAGAGGCCGTCGCGGACAACCTGCGCGACGGCGACACAGTCGCCTTCGAGGGTTTCACGCATCTGATCCCGCACGCGGCCGCTCATGAAGTGATCCGTCAAGGTATCAAGGACCTCACCTTGATCCGCATGACGCCCGATATCGTCTACGACCAGATGATCGGTATGGGGCTGGCGAAAAAAGTGATCTTCTCGTACGCGGGAAATCCGGGTGTGGGGCTGCTGCGGCGCATGCGCGACGCCATCGAGAACAGCTGGCCACGGGGCATCGAAACTGTCGAGCACAGCCATGCGGCGATGGCAAACGCCTACGAGGCGGGTGCATCAGGTCTGCCTTGTGCAATCTTCCGCGGCTATCGGGGAGCTGGCCTGAAGGACGTCAACCCCGCGATCAAAAGCGTTACGTGCCCCTTCACGGGCGAAGAGCTCGCTGCCGTTCCCGCTCATCGGCCGGATGTGTCCTTCGTACACGCGCAGCGCGCCAACAAGCGCGGCGACATTCTCGTCGAGGGGATTATCGGCGTGCAGAAGGAAGCTGTTCTGGCTGCCAAGCGCGCTGTCGTAACGGTCGAAGAAATTGTCGATGATTTCGAAGACCTGCACCCCAATCTGTGCGTCCTTCCACATTGGACGATCGCCTCCGTCGTGCATGTTCCTGGAGGCGCCCACCCTTCCTATACGCACGGCTATTATGACCGCGACAACGCCGCCTACCTCGCTTGGGATAAGATTTCCGCCGATCGCGACCTCTTTACTCAATGGATGAAGGCGAACGTGTTTGACGTCGGTCCGGAAGTGTTTGCCGACCGCGTGCGGGGCTTGTGAGGAACGATGTCCGATTTCACTCCCACGGAAATGATGACCATCGCCGCCGCGCGTGCGTTGTCCAACGACGATGTCTGTTTTGTCGGTATCGGCGCCCCTTCGGCAGCCTGCAACGTCGCCCGGTTGACGCACGCGCCCGACATTACTCTCATCTACGAGAGCGGAACCATTGGAACTGCGCCGAATGTTCTGCCACTGTCGATCGGGGACGGCGAGTTGTGCGAGACGGCGCTGACGACAGTGTCGGTGCCTGAGATGTTCCGCTATTGGCTGCAAGGCGGCCGCATTTCGATCGGCTTTCTGGGCGCCGCTCAGCTCGACCGGTTCGGCAATATCAACACCACTGTGATCGGCAACTACCACCACCCCAAAGTGCGCCTACCCGGAGGTGGCGGCGCACCGGAGATCGCCACGTCCTGCAAAGAGGTGTATATCACCATGAAGCAGACGACGCGCGGAATGGTGGAGAAAATTGACTTCTTCACCTCGTTCGGGCATGGCGACGGCGGCGATCATCGCCGGCGAATTGGCATCGAGACGAAGGGGCCGTCCCTTCTCATTACCGATCTCGCTCTGTGGCGACCGGATCCGGAGACAAAGGAATTCACAGTCGTTTCCATCCATCCCGGAGTCACGCGCGATCAGGTGCAGGAAACATGCGGGTGGAAAGTGCGTTTCGCGGAAGACATTGCCGAAACACCCTCTCCGAACGCGCTTGAATTGTCGACGCTGCGCGATCTACAAGCACGGACGGAACGTGCCCACGGCGGAAAGAAAGGGCTTTAGGATGCGGGACGCTTACCTTTGCGCTTATGTACGAACACCGATCGGTCGCTACGGCGGCGTTTTGTCTGGTGTGCGCACCGACGACCTTGGCGCCATTCCATTGAAAGCTCTCATGGATCGAAATCCCAAGGTCGATTTCGCGGCGGTCGACGATGTGATTTACGGTTGCGCCAACCAGGCGGGTGAGGATAATCGCAACGTCGCGCGCATGGCGCTCTTGCTCGCGGGCTTGCCGGACACCGTTTCAGGAACGACCATCAACCGTCTGTGCGGCTCCGGCATGGACGCGATCATCACCGCAGCGCGCGCCGTGAAGGCCGGCGAGGCAGAGTTGATGATCGCGGGCGGTGTCGAATCCATGTCGCGGGCTCCGTTCGTCCTTCCGAAAGCGCAGACAGCGTTCGCGCGCAGCAACGAGATCCACGACACGACGATTGGTTGGCGCTTCATCAATCCGCTGATGAAGGCGCAGTACGGTGTCGATTCCATGCCGGAGACCGGCGAGAACGTCGCCGAAGACTTCAAGGTCTCCCGCGCCGATCAGGACGCTTTCGCGCTTCGTTCGCAACAGAAGGCAGTGGCGGCCCAGGACAACGGCCGCTTGGCTCGGGAAATCGTCCCCATTTCGCTCCCGCAGCGGAAGGGAGATCCCGTCGTCGTCGACAAGGACGAGCACCCGCGCGCCGATACGACACTCGAGGCGCTGGCGAAGCTCACGACCCCGTTTCGCAAGAACGGCACCGTGACCGCGGGCAACGCATCCGGCGTCAATGACGGTGCGGCTGCGGTGATCATCGCATCCGAAGCCGCAATGAAGAAGTATGGTCTCGAGCCCATCGCCCGCATTGTCGGTGGCGCGACTGCAGGCGTTCCGCCTCGCATCATGGGTATCGGACCGACCCATGCGACGCGCAAGCTCTGCGCGCGCCTCGGTCTGAAGCCCACGGATTTCGATGTTGTCGAACTCAATGAAGCCTTCGCGAGCCAAGGCATTGCCGTCCTGCGTGAACTTGGTATCGCCGAAGATGCGGAGCACGTGAATCCGAATGGTGGCGCGATTGCGCTCGGCCATCCGCTCGGCATGTCCGGTGCGCGGATCACGGGGACGGCGGCGCTCGAACTCCACCTCCGCGGCAAGAAGAGGGCGCTCGCGACGATGTGCATCGGCGTCGGGCAGGGCATTTCAATCGCGCTCGAGGCGGTTTAAGCTCAAGCATGACATCGAAAAGCCTCAACACCTCATTGCTGCAAGCTCTTGTCGGCGACCAGGAGGTAGAGACGCTTTTCTCCGATCGGTGCGAGTTAAATTCCCTTCTGGAAGCCGAGGCGGCCCTTGCCGAGGCGGGGGCCGAAGCCGGTCTGATCGAGAATGCCGCTGCCAGGCGGATTGTCGATGTATGTGGAAATTTTCAGCCGGACTGGGACAGTCTTCGTCGCGGGCTTGCCCAGGACGGGGTGGTCGTCCCCGAACTCATCAAGCAATTGCGGAGCGAGGTCGGGGAGCCTTATACGACTGCCGTCCACAAGGGGGCGACGAGTCAGGACATCATCGACACCGCCCTCATGATCAGGCTGAACGCGGCGACGGCGATTTTCTCGCGACGGCTCGAAGCACACATCGACAACCTTGAGGCGGTTCGCGCGCGCGACGGTGCCGTAGTCATAGCGGCTCACACACGCATGCAGGTGGCGCTTCCCTTCACCGTGAACGACAAAATTGCCACCTGGATCGCGCCTTTACGACGCCACCACCACATCCTTCGCACGCGCTTGCCGGAACTGATGGCCGTGCAACTCGGCGGACCGATCGGGACGCGCCGTGAGTTCGAGGGGAGAGGAGATGCCGTTGCAGCGAGTATGGCCAAGCGCCTTGGTTTGGTCGACGCGGCTCCTTGGCATTCGCAACGCGATCGGATCGGTGAAATCGCCGCGTGGTTCGCTAACCTATCAGGCACGCTCGGCAAGATCGGACAAGACATCGCTCTGTTGGCACAGAACGAGGTTGGTGCGCTGCAGCTGTCGCGTGGTGGCGGCTCATCTGCGATGCCGCACAAATCGAACCCGGTGGCCGCAGAGATTTTAGTCGCGTTGGCACGTTTCAACGCGGGTCTGCTCGGCACGCTGCACCAGGCTCTCGTTCACGAGAACGAGCGTTCTGGAGCAGCCTGGACGCTCGAATGGATGACGCTTCCACAGGTGGTCGTCACCGCAGCATCTGGTCTGGCTCATGCTCAGACGCTCGTGGATTCGATGCGGTTTTCGCCAGTGGATGAAAACCGCTAAAGGACCGTACTTCTCTGCCGCGTTCGAAACGCAATCGGTGACATACCAGTCTCGCGCTTGAAGAACCGTGTGAAGTAGGCCGGATCCTCGAAGGAGAGTGACAGAGCGATCTCTTTCGCACTCAGCGATGTGAACGTAAGGTAGCGCTTCGCTTCGAGGACAAGGCGTTTGTGGACGATCCCAAGCGCCGAAGCGCCCAGATGTTCGTTGCAGATGCGGTTCAGGTGTGTCGGTGTGAGCCCGAGGCGTTGAGCGTAAGTCGCAATTGAAACGTGGTCGCGATAGTCGTGATCGACCATCTGGCGAAAGCGCATCGCGTGGTCGAGCGCCCGTGCATGGGGCCCGCGTGGGTGAACCGCCGAGCCTTGGATGCGATCGAGAGCGATCATCACCAAGGCGAGCCGTGCTTCGATGGCGCCGAGTCGACCAGGAGCGCGACCTTCGAACTCGGCTCCAACGATACCGAGGTCCATCGCGATTGTACGCGCGATTGCAGGATGCGGGGCGAGGGAGACCAATTGCGCTTCTTGAAACCGCGTCTGCATGTCGCCGATCATACCGCGCAGGATTGGGTCCAGGCGATTTTCAAATAATGTCAGGACCGATCCGACGATGTCGCGCGAGAACGTGTAGCCGTGCACCACCATTGGGGGCAGGGTGACGATGCACGGCGCGACCAGCGTCACAGCCCTGTTGTCGACGAGAATATCCGCAGCGCCGGATGTGATGTGAAGGATTTGGAACAGCCGCTCGTGGCGATGGGGCTCGATCCGGTAATTGTGCAAGCGGCTTCGCGACTGGATCGTCTCGCAGTGAATCCAATCAGCGCTCAGATCGTCATTAAATTCGCCGTAAAGGGCATAGGTCGGAATGCGCGACATGGATGTGTGCCAGCTGCCGGTGATGTTCGAATTGTCCTATTCTATGCCCGCTTTGTCCATTGGCGATCGGCGGTGTCGAGCGCATTTTCAATCCAGAAGCGGCCTGGAGCCGCCGTGGAGGAGGCCGGCATGAGGACGAAGGTCGCGATCATCGGCGCGGGTCCCGCCGGACTTCTGTTGGGCCGCTTGCTGGAGAACCAGGGCATCGAGACGATCATTCTCGAAAGACGAAGCGAAGCTTATGTCTTAGGCCGCATTCGTGCGGGAGTTCTGGAACAGGGCACGGTGGAGATCCTTGAGCATGCGGGCGTCAGCGAGCGCATGCATGCCGAGGGTCTTGTCCACGACGGTGTCGAATTCTGCTTCGATGGCGATCGCCATCGCTTCGATTTTCGCGAATTGATCGATCGTACTGTCACGGTCTACGGACAGACCGAGGTGACGCGCGACTTGATGCATGCGCGCGCCGCATCGGGTGCCGTGACTGTCTACGAGGCCCAGGACGTCTCGCTTCACGATTTCGACACCGACAGGCCTACGGTTCGATACGTCAAAGACGGCGCCTCCGTCGAGATCGCATGCGACTTCATCGCTGGATGTGACGGCTTTCACGGTGTCTCGCGCGCGAGCGTCCCACAAGAGGCCCTGCGGATGTTCGAGCGGGTTTATCCTTTCGGCTGGCTTGGCGTGCTCGTGGACCAGCCCCCGGTCGCAGACGAGTTGATCTACGCCCATCACCAGCGCGGCTTCGCGCTCTGTTCGATGCGATCGGCGACGCGCAGCCGGTACTACCTGCAGGTCGCCTCGGATGAGAAGATCGAGGCGTGGTCCGATCAACGGTTCTGGGATGAGTTGCGTCGAAGGCTCGACGAGGAGACTGCGGCCGGTATCAAGGCCGGCCCGTCGATTGAAAAATCGATTGCGCCGTTGCGAAGTTTCGTTGCCGAGCCACTCCGCTTCGGCTCATTGTTCTTGGCGGGCGATGCGGCCCACATCGTCCCACCGACAGGGGCCAAAGGCCTCAACCTTGCAGCGAGCGACGTGTGGTGCCTCGCCCAGGCCCTGACAGAGTTCTATGCCGAGCGCTCGTCCGCCGGAATCGAGCATTACTCGGCGCGCGTCCTCGGGCGCGTTTGGAAAGCGGAGCGCTTCTCCTGGTGGATGACCTCGATCCTGCATACCTTTCCCGACACCGATTCGTTTGGTCGACGGATTCAGAGGGCCGAATTTGACTACCTGGTCGCTTCGCAAGCCGCGGCGCGCGCGCTGGCTGAGAATTATACTGGGCTCCCGATCTAGTCGAACACGGCATGCCAGCCTCCGCTTGCGATCACCCGCCGGGAGACCTAGACCTGAGACTTGCCTCTCCGACGAGTGATTCCTGATGAAATTGGCGCGTGATTTTGGTTTGACATTTGGAGACCTGCCCACAGGCCCCAACAACGGCATTACCGACGTACCTGGCGTTCGAGTCGGTCACGCGACGATCATCGAGGGTGAGCTGCGAACCGGCGTGACAGCCATCGTCCCGTCAGAGAGCAATCTCTATCGTGCGAAAGTTCGCGCTGCGGCCGACGTCATTAACGGATTTGGAAAGAGCGTCGGATTGGTTCAAGTCGACGAACTCGGTGCGCTCGAAACGCCTCTCCTGCTCACCAACACGTTGAGCGTCGGAACGTGTGCGAACGCTCTGATCCGCCGTGCCATAGCGGCCAATCCCGACATTGGGCGTACGACCGCGACGGTCAATCCCGTCGTGTGCGAATGCAACGACGGCTGGCTGAATGATATTCAAGCGATGGCCGTAACGGAGGAAGCGGCGTTTGCCGCGCTGGATTGCGCCGCTGGCGGACCGGTCGGCCAAGGCGCCGTTGGGGCCGGCACTGGAATGAGCTGTTTCGGTTTCAAGGGCGGCATCGGGACGGCGTCGCGCCGCCTGGTGCTCGATGAGCGAGACCATCATCTTGGTGTTCTCGTGCTGGCGAATTTCGGCAAAGCGGGCGATCTCATTCTTCCCGATGGCCGCAGACCGGTTCCGGTCGCACCACCGCAGACGGAGAAGGGCTCGGTGATCGCCATCATCGCGACGGATATTCCATTGGAGTACCGGCAGCTCCGACGCGTCGCCAGACGTTGCGGCGCTGGATTCGCTCGCCTTGGGGCGTTCTGGGGCCACGGCAGTGGTGACATCGGGCTCGCGTTTTCCACCGCCTCGCCGATCGATCACGATGCGGGGCGCGATATCGTCGCGATGCAGAGCCTGAACGAGGACCGGATCGACGATCTGTTTCGCGCCACGACCGACGCGACGCAGGAGGCCGTTCTCAACGCCATGTGCGCGGCTGCTGCAATGGTGGGACGATCGGGGCATGGCCGGCCGTCCCTAGGGGATTGGCTGGCCGTCGGCTAGTGCGCCGCGATCCTTGTCTGCGCTCCCAAAGGTTGCATATGACGCAACCCAGCCATTGCCATAGCTGCACTGTATCCCTCCCAGAAGGTGCTATTTCGATCCCTTGAATTGCAAACATCGGTGCGCAATGGCCGCAATCATCCGGATCATGCGGGGATTTGCGTTGCGGATCGTTCAGACGCGAGAGGACACGCACCAATGAATACAAGCGCCGCTGTGCCGACCATGAGTCAAAGCGCCGATGTTCCGACAAATCGATTGAAATCGATCCTCGGTGGATCGGCCGGCAATATGGTCGAATGGTATGATTGGTATGTCTATTCGGCCTTCACGCTCTACTTCGCGCCCATCTTTTTCCCGAAAGCCGATCAGACGGCGCAACTTCTTGATGCGGCAGCGATTTTTGCAGTCGGCTTCGTCATGCGGCCTATCGGGGCGTGGATCATGGGAATCTATGCCGACCGGAAAGGTCGCAAAGCGGGCCTGACGCTTTCCGTGACCCTCATGTGTCTTGGATCCATGATGATCGCGGTGACACCCGGGTACGACAAGATTGGGTATTTCGCCCCCATGGTTCTCGTCTTTGCACGATTGCTTCAGGGAATTAGCGTCGGTGGCGAATATGGTGCCAGTGCAACGTATCTGAGTGAGATGGCCGGAAAAAATAGGCGTGGCTTCTTTTCGAGTTTTCAGTACGTCACCCTGATTTCCGGGCAGCTCCTCGCCCTCGCGGTCCTGCTCATTCTTCAGGCGACGCTGTCACCCCAGGATCTCGAGCAATGGGGTTGGCGTATTCCCTTCGCCATCGGCGGCGTTCTCGCGATCGTGGTGTATTACATCCGGCGAGGGTTGGCGGAGACCCAATCCTTCAAGAATGCGCAATCGGCGCAAGCCAAGCAGCGTTCGAGCGGTTGGACGCTGTTCGTCAAGTATCCCCGCGAAGCCTTTACCGTGCTCGCCCTGACGGCGGGGGGCACACTGGCCTTCTACGCCTATAGCACCTACCTCCAGAAGTTCCTCGTCAACACGTCGGGCTTCAGCCGCGAAACGGCAAGCCAGATCATGACGGCGGCGTTGTTCATTTTCATGATCATCCAGCCTGTGGCGGGTGGCCTGTCCGACCGTGTTGGACGCAAGCCCCTGATGGTCGGTTTCGGCGTTCTCGGCGTCATTTTCACCTATCCGATCTTCACTGCGCTCTCCGGGGCGCAGGATCCCTATGTGGCCTTCGCGCTGGTGATGGCGGCCCTTTTGATCGTGACCGGCTACACGTCGATCAATGCGGTGGTGAAGGCCGAGCTCTTCCCGGCGCACATTCGCGCCCTAGGTGTGGCTCTACCCTATGCGCTCGCCAACACGATCTTCGGTGGAACCGCAGAGTACGTGGCGCTTTGGTTCAAACAGCAAGGCATGGAGAGCGGGTTCTTCTGGTACGTCACGATCATGATCGGTCTGTCGCTCATCGTGTACATTCGTATGCGCGATACGAGACAGCACAGCCTCATCGAGGAGGATTGAGGCTGGCTGACCGGTCGATCACGCAAGAAGGAGGATTTCGTATGTTGCATCGAGTCTTCAATCTGGTTTCATCGACCGAACGGCCTCTCAACGGCGTTTGGCGCATTTGCGCCATCGCCCTTCTGGCGCTGGCGGCCATTCTGGGCGGTCCCGGAGCGGGATCGGCTCAGACGGCCCTGCTCAACGTGTCTTACGACCCCACGCGGGAGCTCTACCGGGAAATCAACCAAGCGTTCTCGGACGAATGGAAAAAGCAGACCGGCGAATCGATCGTGGTCCGTGCCTCTCATGGTGGCTCCGGAGCTCAGGCTCGTACGGTGATCGACGGCATTGACGCCGATGTGGTGACACTCGGCATTCCGTCCGATATCGATGCCATCGCGAAGCTGACAGGCAAGATACCTGCCGATTGGCGCAGTCGCTTGCCGAACAATGCGATGCCCTACACCTCGACTGTCGTCTTCATCGTCCGAAAGGGAAACCCTAAGGGGATCAAGGACTGGGACGATCTCGCAAAACCCGATGTTCAGGTCATCACTCCCAATCCAAAGACATCCGCCGGCGGTCGCTGGAATTTCCTCGCCGCCTGGGGCTACGCACAGGAGAAGGAAGGCAGTGCCGAGAAGGCGAGGGAATTCGTCACCGCCATCTACAAGAAGGTCCCCGTGCTCGACACAGGCGCGCGCGGGTCGACCGTCACCTTCGCACAGCGGGGTCTCGGTGACGTTCTTCCTGCCTGGGAAAATGAAGCGTTTCTCATTCTCGAGGAGTTCGGCCGTGACAAGTTCGAGATCATCGTGCCCAGCATGTCGATCTTGGCGGAGCCCCCGGTTGCTCTCGTCGCAGGGAACGTCGACAAGAAGGGAACACGCAAAGCGGCTGAGGCGTATCTTCAGTTTCTCTACACTGACAAGGCACAGTCCATCTTCGCGAAGCACCGCTATCGTCCGAGCAAGGCCGATGCGGTAGCGAAGGAGGATCTTGCGCTTCTGCCCCAATTGAAGCTTTTCACGATCGAATCCCTTCAGGGAAATTGGGATGACATCCAGAAGAAAAATTTCGATAGTGGTGGGATCTTCGATCAGATCAGCAGGCGATAACGGTCAGTGGTGACATCTTGTAAGCGGTAACTCATGGCGCACGCTCTGGAATCAAAGTTTCGCTTCCGACGACAGAGCGTGATCCCGGGCTTCGGGATCACCTTCGGCTACACGCTGCTCTATCTGGCATTGATTGTGCTTTTGCCACTTGGCGCCCTAATCTTGCGCGCGTCGAGCGTCGGGATGGACGGAGTGATCGCGACGGCAACGGAACCGCGTGTCATCGCCGCCCTTAAAATCAGTTTCGGCGTCTCGTTCGTCGCGGCGCTCGTCGCGGCGTTCTTCGGTCTTCTGGTGGCGTGGGTGCTGACGCGTTACGACTTCGTCGGACGTGGCCTCATGGATGCGATGGTGGATCTGCCTTTCGCGTTGCCGACGGCCGTCGCCGGCATTGCCCTTGTCGCGCTTTATGCACCGAATGGATGGCTTGGGGCGCTCCTTGCGCCGTTTGGCATCAAGGTCGCCTATACAC